>CAZHUX010000069.1:0-9300 GCA_964535445.1 uncultured Galactobacillus sp.
ACCCACGACCTCTTCGTCCCGAACGAAGCGCTCTACCAAGCTGAGCCACATCCCGCTGCTTAGCAGTAATGATTATAGCAAATCCCAGGACAAAATACCATGAAGATTTATGAACCTGATGTCTATGAAAGGGCTGGCTTTGATATAATACGTTGTAACAGGGGAATGATTTATGAAAAAGCATAAGAAACATATGCGCAAGGGCGCAAAAATATTTTTGGCTTTCATTGTGATTGCATGCATTGGCATAACAACCGTATTTGTTATGCAGAAATACAGAAAAGATCAGAATGAAACAGCAGTCAGTCAGCCATCATCTTCTACAGAAGCACCTGCCGAACCAGTCACTACAAGTGCATCCTTATTTATGGTAGGTGATGGTCTGTTACATACAACAATTGACTATGATGCCATGCAGGCAGATGGTTCTTTTGACTTTTCCAAGCAGCTGCATCGTGTGTGGGATATTGCCGAACCTTATGATCTGCAGTATTACAACCAGGAAACAATATTAGGTGGGGATGATTTAGGTATTCATGGCTATCCTACTTTCAATGGTCCGCAGGCTTTTGGCGAACAGATGGTTCAGCATGGTTTTAATCTTGTATCACTTGCGAATAACCACTCTCTTGATATGGGTGTAACAGGTATTACAAATTCTGTGAATTTCTGGAACAGCCAGCCTGGTGTAGTGACCAGCGGTACCTATCTTTCGCAGGCAGATTATGATGCTATACCGGTCTATGAAGTCAATGGCATTACCTATTCCTTTATTTCCTATACGTATGGTATGAATGGTCTTCAGCCTCCGGAAGGACAGGAGTATCTGGTTGCCTGCTATGATGGCAAGACAGATGAACTCATCGCAAAGATCGCAGATGCCAAGTCAAGAGCTGATGTAGTAATAGTCGCTATTCACTGGGGTATAGAGTATCAGTATGAACCATCAGAAGAACAGAAGGAACTGGCCCAGGAAATGGCGGATGCCGGTGCCGATATCATTATCGGCAATCACCCGCATGTTATTGAACCGATTCAGAGGTTAAATGATCATACTATCTGTTTCTATGCATTAGGAAACTTATGTGCTGCCCAGTATACAGATTCCAGAATTGAAATGATGGCTGCCTTAACCATCAATAAAACTACAAATCCCGATGGAAATGTCAAGATATCTATTGATGATGTCAGGGCAGATCTGATGTGGGAATATTACGATGATGTATATAAGAATAACTTTGAAACCGTTCCTTTTGCCGAGATGACTGACGATACCTATCTTCCGAACCATCAGGCATGGTATGACAAGTATGTCGGATATATTACGGAAATGGATCCGGAAGTGCAGGTAGGACTTTGATTATTACAATCCTGACCATGTTTCCTGAGATGCTTGCCTCTCTGGAAAATTCACCGATCATAAAGCATGCGGAAAACAATCATACATTACAGCTTGAAATTACTGATATCCGTAACTATGCGGATGGTTCTTTCAGACATCTGGATGATTCACCTTATGGCGGTGGTGCCGGGATGATCATGAGGGCTGAACCGGTCTTAAAGGCATTAGAGGCAGTCAGAAAAGAAGACAGTTATGTCATTCTGCCCATACCCTCTGGCAAGCCTTATACACAAAAGAAAGCTCATGAATATGTACATCAGAATCATCTGATTCTGATTGCGTCACATTATGAAGGTATTGACGCAAGAGTCTATGAACATTGTGATGAACTGGTTTCTTTAGGAGACTATATTCTTTCATCCGGGGAATATGCATGTATGAATATTGCGGATTCTGTTGTCAGGCTGCTGGATGGTGTCATTCGCAAGGAAAGTACAGAAGAGGAATCCTTTGAAAACGGATTACTGGAATATCCGCAGTATACAAAACCATATAATTTAAATGGAGATACGGTACCGGATGTTTTATTATCCGGTAATCATGAAAAGATAAGAAGATGGAAGCTGAAGCAGTCTTTAAGATGGACATATGAATACAGAGAAGACCTTCTGAAAAACCATCAGATGAATGATGAAGAAAAAGAATTATTAAAGGAAATACAAGAGGAGAGTGAACATGACAAATGAAGAGTTTTATAAGAAGCTTCCTGCATTGATCAATGGTGCTGTACAGGGAAACAATGATGCAGTAGCTGAGATCATGCAGTTTTACAGACCATTGATGCTTTCTTATGCAAGAACATATGTAAAATCAGATACAGATGCCGCAGATATTGTACAGGTAGCTTCTGTAAAGGCATTTCATGGTATTGATACACTTGAAGAAGCAGGTCAGTTTGGCGGCTATCTGCGTATGCTTGTACATGATGAAGCAGTCAATTTTGTCATATCTTCCTTTCAGAAGAAGTTTGTAAATCCGGTTAATGCTGGTGAAGAAGGAATTGTGTATGATCCATCTGATGAACTGATCTCTTCCATACCGCAGAGAGCATATGATGAGAAAACTACCCATGAGATTGTTATCAGGATTCTGGATTTGCTTTCAGAAGATCAGAGAACCATAACATTACTGCATTTCTATGAAAACATGAGTGTTAATACACTGTCTGATCGTCTTTCTGTTTCAGTTTCTGATGCCGCAATAAGACTGCAGCGTGCAAAGATTTCCATAAAACAAAGTGTTTTTAACATGCAGAATCAGGAAGAAATCAATCTGTATAATCTTTCACCGCTTTCTTTCTTCCTGTATCTTTTGGAAAAAGATAAAGATTACTATACTTCAGGCATCTATGCTTATCAGATACCAGTAAAACCAAAGGCACCTGTACAGCTTCAGACAGAACCGCAGCCTCACTATAATAATCAAAAGACACAGCAGGCTGTCACAAAGGCAAAACATGGTCTTTCTACAGGACTTAAGGTTGCCATAGGTGTGGCAGTAGGAATTGCCTGTGGGATCGGGACTGGTGTCATTGTGTCCAGAAAACGTGCGCAGGAGGAAAAGAAGCCGGAGAAAAAAGCAGAGGTATCTACTGTATCTTCCGAAGTCAGACCGGCATTACTCAGTGCTGATACATTCGCAAATGATCCTGATGTTACCGTGAAGGATGGTCTGAATGATTATACATTGGAAGATGATTTCTCCAATGTCATTAATCCACAGCTGCCAAAGGGTCTCAGTGAAGATGCCCAGGCTAAGCTTTTACAGAATTACTTTGTGGCAGTAAACAGCTATCATGATGAATTCTTTGAAACTTATGAAGAAAATACCTATGGCTATACACCAAGCTTTATAACGACAGATTCTATTCTGCATACATTCCATCTGTACTATGCATATTTACAAAGAAATCTGGAATCTACTACCTTATCAGATAATCTGAAAGATATGTCTGTACGTATGGCAGATATATCAGAAAAACAGTTGGAAGAATTAAAGGGGACTTCCTATGAAACAGCAGCTCAGAGGAATACAGATTACTTTGATATTGCCAGTTCCCTGTTAGGTGGGAAAACGGATTCTCTCAGTGATAATGCTCAGAAGGAATTAAAGCTGATTACAGATGCCAGTGAAGGAATGACGGAATCACCATTATTCGGATATAAGCAGGATTATACCCAGTTCAAGCCCAGAGGATACTACACGCAGTCTGAAACACTGCAGAGATACTTCAAGGCAATGATGTGGTTTGGACAGATGAGCTTCTTAGCCAAAGATGATGATCAAAACCGCAGTACTATTCTGCTTGTAAAGGGATTGACTGGTGATGCCCTCAATGATTGGGAGAATGTCTATCAGACAACAGCTTTCTTTGCGGGAGAGTCTGATGATAATGGCTACTATGAATATGAACCATATGTAGAGAAATATTTTGGCGAAGATGATATTAAGGATCTTCCGGATGAAGAAGATGCATTCCATGATTTTGAAAAGGATATTCAGAATCTGAAAGCTCCGAGAATCAATTCCATGATTGTTATTGATCCGGATGGAGACATGGATGTGGCCGAAGAAACAAAGAGCTTCAGGGTTATGGGACAGAGATTCTCCATTGATGCAGGTATCATGCAGCAGCTTGTATACAATAAGGTAAAGAAGAATGCGGATGGTAAGCAGAGAATGTTACCGGATCCTCTGGATGTACCGGCTGCCTTTGGCAATGATGAAGCTTTACAGATAGCAGAGGATAATGGTGCTTCCGCATGGCCGGATTATGCAGAAAATATGGATACGATCCGTGATAATATCAAAAACTCTGACAGTACGGAATGGTCTGCATCGGTTTCTTCCAGCTGGCTGTATGCCATGAAACCGATCCTCAATACAAAGGACAGCAACTATCCGAAATTCATGACTAATGATGCCTGGACAAGAAAAGATATCTCTACTTTCTTAGGCGGTTATACAGAGTTAAAGCATGATACGGTCTTATATGCCAAGCAGGTCATGGCTGAACTGGGTGGCGAAGGTGCAGACAAGCCTGATGACAGAGGCTATGTAGAACCGCAGCCGGTTGTGTATGCAAGACTTGCTAGTCTTGCAAGAAATACCGTATCCGGATTACAGAACCGGAATCTGATCAGTGATGAAGATGCAGAGTATATGAATGACTTTGCGGATATCGTTGATAAGTTAGAGACAATATCCAATAAGGAGTTAAATGGAGAACTGCCAACAGATGATGAGTTTGACTTTATCCGTGCTTATGGCGGGAATCTGGAACATCTGTGGGAAAGAACCATTGACAGTGAAGGAAACACATCAAAGATGCCATATGATCATCCATCTGCTCTGGTTACGGATATCGCTACTGATCCAAACGGTAAGTATCTTGAGATCGCTGATGGCAGACCAATGGATGTACCGGCTGCCTTTGGCAATGATGAAGCTTTACAGATAGCAGAGGATAATGGTGCTTCCGCATGGCCGGATTATGCAGAAAATATGGATACGATCCGTGATAATATCAAAAACTCTGACAGTACGGAATGGTCTGCATCGGTTTCTTCCAGCTGGCTGTATGCCATGAAACCGATCCTCAATACAAAGGACAGCAACTATCCGAAATTCATGACTAATGATGCCTGGACAAGAAAAGATATCTCTACTTTCTTAGGCGGTTATACAGAGTTAAAGCATGATACGGTCTTATATGCCAAGCAGGTCATGGCTGAACTGGGTGGCGAAGGTGCAGACAAGCCTGATGACAGAGGCTATGTAGAACCGCAGCCGGTTGTGTATGCAAGACTTGCTAGTCTTGCAAGAAATACCGTATCCGGATTACAGAACCGGAATCTGATCAGTGATGAAGATGCAGAGTATATGAATGACTTTGCGGATATCGTTGATAAGTTAGAGACAATATCCAATAAGGAGTTAAATGGAGAACTGCCAACAGATGATGAGTTTGACTTTATCCGTGCTTATGGCGGGAATCTGGAACATCTGTGGGAAAGAACCATTGACAGTGAAGGAAACACATCAAAGATGCCATATGATCATCCATCTGCTCTGGTTACGGATATCGCTACTGATCCAAACGGTAAGTATCTTGAGATCGCTGATGGCAGACCAATGGATATCTATGTTGCGGTGTACTTTGATGGCGAAGTCCGTATAGCGAAAGGTTCCATTTACAGCTTCTATACATGGACAGATACGCAGAGAATGACAGATGAAGAGTGGCAGAAGGAAGTACAGACTTTTGACGCAGGTACTGTACGTGATCAGCCTTCCTGGATTGATTCCTTCAAGGGTGACAGCAATTGGTAAACCATAAAAAGAAGATCATCATCATTACTGTCATCATAGTTTTAATTCTTACAGTATCAGGTTTATGGTGGGAAGGATATTTCCTTCCTTCCTGGATTGCGTGGAAACAGGAAGATATCACGGAGGACTTTGATCAGGATGGAAGAAACGAAACCATTGTTTTAGATCACAGACGTTTAACGTTAAAGCGTGGTTCTGAAGTACTTTATGAAACACCATCCCGATGGAAGATTTCAGCTATGTATGCAGGTAATATTGATGAAGATGACAATATTGAAATACTTGTATTAGCCTGGAGACATGGAAATTATGGCGATTACAGACCCAACTGGGTCAAACATGATACGATTGCCTGGAGTGAAAGACTGTATATCTTTGAAGTAAAGGATGATAAGATACAGCCCCAGTGGATGTCTTCCAGACAGCCTGAATATATTCAGAGCTTAAAATTAAATAAAGATAAAACATTTACCTGTATTTCACCAGAAGGTAAGAAATCTGTATGGAAATGGCAGGGATGGGCTGTATACCGGGTTGACTGATATACAGTCTTTTCTGTTTGTTAACTGACGAAATGATTGTAAAACGGTATAATACACGATATGTCTGATGTGTTATGGAAACATGGATATCCGTTATTCTCACCAGTTCACTTACTGGTGATGGCTTTCTGTCTTGTTCTGTATATTGCTTTATGCAGGAATTTTGTAAAAGCAGAGAAAGAGACAAGAGTCATCCTGTTAAGAGTCAGTGCCTGTATTCCAATTGTATTGGAATGCATACAGGATGTTGTATTAACAATACAGGGTACTATGAGTGTACAGTATCTGCCTTTTCATTTATGCGGACAGGCAATCTTTGTCGAAGCGATACATAGTTTCATGCCTGAAGGAAAAGCCAGGGATATTATTGGAGAAATGATATTCTCTATGTTTTTACCGGGTGCTTTGATGGCACTGGTTTTCCCAGGTTGGAATAATCTCCCTTTACTGAATCTTATCAGTATCAAGAAATATGCGGCTCATTTCTGTCTTGTTTTATATGGTATTTATATTTATCTGGATAAGCAGGTACATTTAAGCTGGAAGAGAATCTGGATAGAGTTTGCTTATCTCTATGGTGTGGCTTTACTGTTATGGCCTTTTAATAATCTCTTTGATACAAATTATCTGTATACTCATGAACCGGTTGATCCTCTCAGGTTTATATGGGATGGTTATGGCAAGCCTGCCTATATTTTCATTATGATACTTGCTGGTGTATTTTTAATAACCATGATGTATCTGATCAATGATGTGATTGTTAAAGCAAAGGAAAAGAAATGAAAATACTGTTTGTTATTAACTGTTTTTATACGAAGGGGAATGGTTTAGATGAAAGTGCCAGAAGGACAGTATCATACCTGCGTAAAGCAGGTCATGATGTCCGCATCCTTTCTGGCAGGAATCCTGATATACATGGTGAACAGCCGGAATACATGCTGGAACCATTACATGTGAAAGGATTTATCGGTGATCTTATAGAAGAACAGGGATATGTATTTGCTAAACCAGACAAGAAAGTCATAGAACAGGCAATAGAGTGGGCGGATGTTGTACATATGGAAGAACCTTTTGCCTTAGAAAGAATGGTATGTAAAAAGGCATGTGAAATGGGGAAACCATGTACCTGTACATGTCATCTGTATCCGGAGAATCTTTTTGCCAGTGTTGGCATGATGAATAATACTCTTATCAATGAAACATGCATGAAGCTGTGGAAAGAGGGTATCTTTGATAAGTGCAGAGTGATACAGGCACCTTCTGAAAATACAAAGAACAGATTAATACAGGCAGGTGTTACAGTACCAGTCAGAGTCATATCCAATGGGATTGTAAGAAAACAGTTTCCAAAGTCAGATACAAGCAGGGTAACCCCTCCGTATATCATTTTGAATACAGGCAGATATTCTGTTGAAAAGGATCAGATGACTTTATTAGATGCGATGCCTTATTGTAAACATGCAGAGGAAATACAGCTGATCTTTGCGGGGAAAGGCCCTCTGGAAGATAAGTTGAGAAAGAAAGCAGAACAGTTATATAACGATCATATCCTGACCCTGTATCCTTCTTTTGTCTTTTTAAACAGTGATGAGCTTGCGGAAGCAGAAGTCAACGCGGATCTTTTTGTACATTGTGCAGTGGTAGAAGTAGAAGGTATGAGCTGTATGGAGGCAGTACAGAGCGGACTGGTTCCGGTTATTGCCGAAAGTAAGTACAGTGCCGCAAGTGAGTTTACTTTAAATCCACAAAGCAGATTTGAAGCGGGTAATGCAGAAGAACTGGCAGAGAGGATTGATTATTGGCTGGAAGATAAAGAAAGAAGAGAAGAAGAGAGCAGGAAGTATCCTTCTTTTATGAAAGAATATGATATTTCCATATCCATACAGAAGCTGGAGGCTATGTTTCAGGAGGCTTTACAATGAGAAGAAAAGAAAGATTCATGGCTTTTGTCATTATCATTACCTCTCTGATTGGTCTTGCCTTTGAAACAGAAATTGTAAAGGGAAAGTTTTCAGGTGATATCTTCAGTATGGCTATGCCATTAGCGGTTGTTTATAACCTTGCGTATTATCTGATTGAATTCAGATGGTTGAAAAGACATAAAAGAGGTGTATTTCTGGCTTCATGGAAGTTTTCTGCTTTCATAACGATTACTGCCTCCTGTATCATTGGCTGGATATTCATGCAGCCATTCTATCATTCTCTTTCTGCAACAATGCAGAAAGGCATGATGTTTACCCATGTTGCCTTACCCATAGAATTATTCATTGAATGGATGATTGGGGAAAAGGGACATTATCAGAAACAGTTCTTTATCATGGGTATATTCCCGTTATGTGCCTATGTTCTGACTGCCTTGATCATGGCATCTTTAAATATGAAGATGGGCATGCAGGGAGATAAAGTGCCATATCCATTCCTGGATATTGATCTGCTTGGATTCAGAATTGTATTAATGACATGTATTTTATATGCAGTGATGCTGATTATCTATACAGCCGTTATTATTGACATAGATCAGTCACTGGTCAGAAAGAGGTAGAAATGATACGTGCAATTGTAAGAGATCCTGTTTTTTTAAGACAGCCATCCGTACCGGCAGGTAAGAATGATATGGATGTGATCAGGGATCTGATTGATACCTATCATGCCCATCAGAGTACATGTGCAGGTATGGCTGCCAATATGATAGGCGTGAATAAGAATATCATTATCATGAATGCAGGATTAATGGATCTTGTGATGATCAACCCATATATCATTTCTCATAAAGGAAAGTATGAAGTGATGGAAGGATGTCTTTCTTTAAGTGGTAAAAGAAAGACAGACCGCTATCAGGAGATAACGGTCCGCTATGAGAATATGAATTTCGAAAAAGAAGAGAGAACATTTACCGGTTACCCGGCTGAGATTATCCAGCATGAGATTGATCATCTTCATGGCATCCTGATATAGGTTTCAACTTAATTATTATACCATCTGATAATTGCTTAAAACTAGACTGGTAATCGTGTATGAATACGC
>CAZHUX010000070.1:0-9174 GCA_964535445.1 uncultured Galactobacillus sp.
TCCAAGTACTGCCTGCGGCAGCATCCTGTCCAGCATCACTATCTGCATGCCGGCAAGATTTGCCGCAAAGATTTCAATAATACAGTGATAAGATCCATCAGAAAGAATTCCCATGCATGTTTTATGAGTCTCTTTTAAAGCTTCTGCACGGGCATATACCGCATCATGAAACTGACTGTAGGTAAATGTATGCCTGCCGTCTGATTCATAAACAAAAGCTGTCTGATCAGGGCATTCCTGTGCTGATTTATCCAGGAAATCCCTGAAACCTGAATACCTGTTCACAAACTGTCTCCGTAAGCAGAGTATAACATATTATTCGTGCATTTATTAACAAATTCATGTATACTAAATGTAAGGGTATTCATTAGGGAGGATAATAATAATGGACAAGAGTACACGCATCGCCATAATCGGTGCAGGTCCTGCCGGACTTTCAGCAGGAATGTACCTGGAACAGGCAGGTTATGAGAATTACACGATTCTGGAAAGAAATGATCATGTAGGAGGAAAGTGCAATTCTCCGACTTACAATGGCAGAAGGTATGAAATGGGCGCTATCATGGGTGTTCCTTCATATTATGCAGTTCATGATGTGGAAGAGTTTGCAGGAATTACACATGACGGACCAAAGTTAAACAGAAACTATAAGGATAAGAATGGCAAGGTCATTGATCCATTCAATCCTAAGAAGAATCCGACTCTGATTCCACGTCTTTTGAAGATGAGAAATCAGGTTAAGAAACTCGGTGAATTACTGGAAACAAAGTACAAGGGATATGATGTCAACGGTCACAGAGGTGTTGCCCAGGGACGTTATGAAGGTGACGCTGTTACACCTGAAAGAGAACATATTGAAGGTGTTAATGAGAATCTGAAGGATCTGGCGATGCCATTCAAGGAATTCTGTGAGATGAATGGTGTTGAATTGACACAGGATATCTGGATCGGACCGTTCACATCTTTCGGTTATGGTTATTTTGATGAGATTCCGGCTGCTTATGTATTGAAGTATCTGGATTTCCAGACAACGATGAACTTTGTGAATGTAAACCTCTGGACATGGAAAGACGGCACCCAGTCTATCTGGGAAGCTTTGGATAAGAAGCTGAAGCATTCTGCACGTCTGAATTCCGATATTGAAAAGGTCGAAAGAAAAGATGACAAGGTTTACATCACTGTTAATGGAAAAGTTGAAGAATATGACAAGCTGATTGTCACAGCTCCATTACAGTTCTTTGGAGAGTATGCGGATATCCGTGAGGATGAAAAGTCACACTTTGATAAGATTGATTATGAAAGATATGACACCATGGCTGTTACAACAAAGCCGGAAGATCATCCTGAGATTTCCTATTATGTATTTGATAACATGCAGCCGGAACGTTATGGTCATCTGATGGTTTACTACAGAAGATGGAAGGATGATATCAATCAGCCGATTACAACTTATGTATTGAGAAATCATAAGGACAAGCCTGAGATTCCGTATGAGACAGCTCAGAAGACAGTTCTGAATGACTTGAGAACAATGCATAATCCTGCTGACAAGGTTATCAATGAAGGCAAGTGGTATTACTTCCCGCATGTATTCTCTGAAGACTACGCTGCCGGCTGGTATGATGATGTTGAAGCCATGCAGGGTAAATACAATACATACTATGCTGGTGAAATCATGTCCTTTGGTGATATGGATGAAACAGCAGAGTATTCCAGAGAACTTGTAGAAAGATTCTTCAAGGACTGAGAAAGAAATGAGGGACTGCATTACATGCAATCCCTTTCTTCATGTTTATGAAAAACTTCAACAAAACCGATATTACATGCAGGCATTGCGGAAAGACATTCACAAGGAAACAATTCAGTCTGATTGACAGAGCAACAGATGCTTCAGAAGCCGGAAAAGTCATAAAAGGTACGGTCTTTAATGAAACATGTCCATATTGTAAACATACGGATTCTTATCCATATTCTTTTCTTTACAGACAGAGACAGTACTATACAGCCTATGCCTGTAATAAAGAAGATTATGATACCTTTGTATCTGAAGCATCAGATTATGAAGGTGAAGTTTACCGTGTAACAGATGATCTTGTCTCTTTGGCAGAAAAGGCACTGATCTTTTCCATGAATCTGGATGACAGAATCATAGAAGTTCTGAAAGTGATATACCGGAAGATGTTTGAAAAAGTTCTGAAGGGATATAAAGACATTGTCTTTAATTACGGACAGAATGAAGATGGAGAGTATTACATGCTCTTTCTGCCATATAACTCTTTAAAGGATATTAAGAATCATCCTATGAAGATTACTGATAATCTGTATCGGGTGATGTGTTATGAGTATGAGGATTATCTGGAAACATATACTGGCGAAACCGTTACGGTAGATGCAGACTGGGCAGATCAGTTTATGAACTATGTCCAGTCAGAAATGGATAAGGAATCAGCTGATGCTGTTGAGGAATAATGAAAATTCTTTTTCAAGATATTCTCTTGAAGCAGAGGCATCTTTCTGCAGGATTGTCTGAAACAATCCCTTCATTAATGAGATGCATTTCTCTTTTCCAAGCTGATGGATTGCCTCTTCCCAATAGGCAAGGGTGACGTATTCAAAGGTGTTGAATAAAAGCGGCAGAATAAAGTTCCCTGAAGCAACACAGATATCATGATGAAAATCAAAGAAAGCAGAAGCCAGAACAGAAGGATCATCAATCTGTTCTGCTTTTCTGATGTCTTCTTCTAATATATGAATATCTTCTTCTTTCAGATTATTCTGTAATCTTTCCAGAGCCATTCCTTCAATCGCCATACGCATTTCCAGAAGATCCCTGACTCTGTTCTTGTCAAAACCGGCGCCATTGAGCTTGATAAGCAGGTTTAATGTTTCAATGTTTCCCTTTTTGGAAAAGTCTGTCACATAGGTACCCTGTCTGCCTCTTGTTTCAATAAACCCCATTCTCTCCAGATCACTCATGCCAAGATGTACGGCACTGCGGGATATATGTGCCTGGGATGCGAGTTCTCTTTCACTTGGCAGTCTGTCACCTGGTTTCAGCTCATTATTCATGATCATGCCGGTTATTTTCTCTACAAATAACTGTTTTACGGTAGGGGCTTCAATAATTCCTATCTGCATCTGGTATCTCCTTTGGTTTAACCAAATACCATTATATCAGAAATGTCATAAAACAACTTGTTAAAAACAGCAGAAAAATAACTATATTGACGCATTGTGAAAGTAATAACTATAATTATAAATGGTTAAACCAAAGGAGGGTTTATGGCGTTTTATAAAGATAAATATGACGTCGTCATAATCGGCGGGGCATTAGCCGGAATGAGCTGTGCGTTGCGCCTTGCAAGCAAGGGTAAGTCTGTCCTTATCCTTGAAAGACATAATTTACCGGGCGGCGTCGCAACTTCATTTGTACGCAATGGCTTGGAAATGGAAGCTACTCTGCACGAGATGATGTCCATTGGTCCAAAGGATTCACCTCTGTTTATCAGAAAGTATCTCGATGAGATGGGAGTTGTGATTGACTGGTTACGGGTACCGGAAGCGTATGATCTGGTATCACCAGAGGATCACATTGACATTGAACTGCATGCCGGAAAGAATCCGGATGGCACATGGATCTGTGCTGATGAGATTGACAGACAGTATCCTGGAACCAAAGATCAGGTAAACAAGCTGATGGATCTTTGTGAGAATGTGTATCAGTCGGTTGTTTATCTGAATGAACATGATTTAAGCAAACTGCAGATGTTAAAGGATCATGAACCGCTTGTTAAGACAGCCGGTTATTCCGCAAAGGAAGTCATGGATAAGTATGTGGATCTGCCGTTAGATGTAAAAAAGATTTTATCTGCTTACTGGATCTATGTAGGTCAGCCGATGAGCAGTCTGCCATTTACAATCTATGCATTCCTGATGGGTGACTATATGAGCGGCGGTTCCTATGTTGCAAGAGGTTTCTCTCATGAGATGGCATGTGCCATGGCTGACAGATGTCAGAAGCTTGGCGTACAGATTGAATATTGTCAGGAAGTAGAGAAGATTCTTGTAAATCATAATCAGGTATATGGTGTCAGAACAAAACGCGGTGATGAGATTCATTGCGATTATGTCGCCAGTGCACCATATCCGAATGTTGTATTCGGAAAGATGATTGAACCACAGTCAGAAGTACCGGAAGAGGCAAGACGTTATGCCAACTCCATGCCGATGAGTGTTACGGCTTTCTCCGTTGTATTAATGCTTGACGCAAAGCCTGAGGATCTGAATATTCATTCTTATTCCGTATTCTCTTCCGAGACAAAGTTTGATACTGACAAGTTCTGGGCAGAAGGAAAGCAGCTAGGCAACTGGGATTATCTGACTACGATCTGTCTGAATTATGCAAATCCAGAAGGTGTACCGGAAGGAAGAACATCGCTGTCTATTACCAATCTTCCGTTACCGGATTGTTTCGATAATGTAAAGGCAGATGATTACTTTGAAACAAAGCGCAGAGTTGCCTCACAGATGATTGATCAGGTTTCAAAGCGTCTGGGTGTGAACCTGAAGGATCATATTATTGATGTAGAAGTGGAAACACCTGTTACCATATCTCATTACACGGGAGCTTACCGTGGCGGTATCTATGGATATCAGCACAATATGCAGAACTCCATTGTCGCAAGACTTGAGGATGCGGCTGTAAACAATGACTATATCAAGGGTCTTGTATGGTGCTCTTCCCCGCAGCTTGCCGGAGATGGCATGGCTGTCAATATCAATAATGGCAAGATTGCCGCAAAGATTATTCTGACGGAAATGGAGGAGGCATAAGTATGAAAATCGAAGGTTTCTTTAAAGATGTAACAGGTGCTTCCAGAGTCACAAAGGCCAGAAGACAGTTAATCGAACATGGTGATCCGAATAATATCTATCGTGATCATATTAAAGACCTGGCACAGGAGCTTCATCCGTCAAAGACAGAAGTTACTGTCACTAAGGTAGAAGATGTATCTCCTACTGCCCGCAAATTTACATTTGAGGCAAAGGAAGGATATAAGCTGCCGCCATTCCAGGCAGGTCAGTATGTATCTCTGGATCTGAATATTGACGGTACGGTAACGACAAGACCATATTCTATCTGCAGTGCCCCATATCAGGCACGTACAGGGGAACATCCTTTCTTTGAAATTACCGTAAGAAACGGCAGACCGGGTCAGGGATTTGCGTCAAGCTGGCTCTATGCCAATGTAAAGGAAGGCATGGAATTTACCGCCCATCTGCCATTTGGATGGCTGTACTATGAACCGTTGAGAGACGCAAAGCACATTGTCGCTTTAGCTGGTGGTTCTGGCATTACGCCATTCTATTCCATGGCTCAGGAGATCGCCCATGGCACACTGGATGCGGATCTTACAATTCTCTATGGTTCTCAGAACACTAAGGATATTATTCTTGTAAAGCAGTTAACAGAAGTAGAGAATCAGTGTGACAGAGTCAGATTTGTGAATGTTATTTCCAATGAACCGGAATATGAAGGTGAAAAGGGATTCTTATCCGCAGATCTGATCAAAAAGTATTCCAAAGGTCAGGACTGCACTTACTTTGTATGCGGACCATTACCTATGTACAACTTTGTGGCAGGAGAGTTAAAGAAACTCAATGTACCGGAAAGAAGAATCCGTTTCGAATTATTCGGTGCGCCAAGAGATGTCACCAAGGCTGTGGGATACAATGGTCATACAGAGGAAGTAAAGCCATATGCCGGTGATCCGGATAAGGTATGGAAGTTAACCGTATGCAGAGGCATACAGGAAGACGTCATAGAAGCGAAGGCTTCTGAGCCGATTGCGGTTGCCCTGGAAAGAGCCGGTATTCCTAATAACACCAGATGCAGAAGCGGCGCATGCGGATATTGCCGGTGCCAGTTATTGGAAGGGGATGTGTTTATCCCGAATACCGGTGATGGCAGAAGATATGCGGACAAGAAGTTCGGATATGTACATGCATGTTCTACATGGCCATTAAGTGATGTAAAGATCAGATTAGCTATTAAGTAATGTATGAAAGACATAGAACAACAATCTATGTCTTTTTTCATGTCTGTGAAATATAATGTTCATAGATATTTTCTGGAGAAATCATCATGAAAAAGGATAAGAAATATAAGGAAATGGAAAAGAAGGCAGAAAAGCCGGTTATTCTCTTCTCTTTTGATGGTACGGTCATGGATACCGAACCAGCTGTCATCGCAACTTACCGACATGTTCTGGCAGAATATGCGCCGAAAAAGGCAATGCGCCCGGATCAGATTCTGCCATATCTGGATAAGCCTGTATCAGAAGTGATGCAGACATTATTACCGGATGAGGATCAGGATAAACTGTTAGATGAATACAATAACTGGCAGATGAATCACCTGATTAATATGATCCAGCCTATGCCTGGTATAGAAGACCTTCTGATATGGTTGAAGAAGAAAGAATACAAGATTGGTCTTGTCTCTACAAGAACAAGAGATTCGGTTGTAGACCTGCTTAAGAATGCCCAGCTGATTCAATACTTTGATACAATCATCGGCTCTAAGAAAATCAATTCTTCCCATGTGCATCTTGATGCAATCCTGGAAGCATGTCATTTGTTAAAAGCTGACAGATGCATCTTTATAGGCAGTTCTCCAGCAGATCTTGATGCGGCTATCCGGGCAGGTGCCTATACAATCGGATATGCTGCTCATACCGAAAGATCCAGACAGATTATTGAAATAAATCCGGATTTTGTGACTGCAGATTTCAAGGAAATACGAAAACTGCTTTCGGGCGAAGCATTATGGCTTGCCTATGAATTGTATGATCCGGATCATCCTGTAGAAGATAATAAGAAGAAAAAGAAAAAGGATAAGAAACATGCTGGATGAAGAAGGAAGACAGTTTCATCTTCATATTAAAAATGGAGATGTTGGCAGATATGTCATTCTGCCCGGTGATCCCAAGCGTAGTAAAAAGATAGCAGCTTACTTTGATCATCCTGTATTAATCGCAGATAATCGTGAATTTGTGACTTATACAGGAGAACTGAATGGTGTGAAGGTATCTGTCACATCTACCGGCATAGGCGGTCCTTCAAGTGCCATAGCCATGCAGGAACTTGTGGAGTGTGGAGCGGATACGTTTATCCGGTGCGGTACATCCGGCGGCATTGCCCCGGAGGTAAAAGGCGGTGACATTGTAGTAGCGACAGGGGCTGTACGTATGGAAGGCACCAGTAAGGAATATGCACCGATAGAATATCCGGCAGTCGCAGATTATGAAGTCGTCAATGCCCTGGTAAAGGCATGTGAAATATGTGGGTATACGTGTCATACAGGTGTAGTAGAATGCAAGGATTCTTTCTATGGCCAGCATGATCCTGAAGATATGCCGGTCAGTTATGAATTAACAAATAAATGGGAGGCATGGAAACGGATGGGATGCCTTGCCTCAGAGATGGAATCAGCAGCTTTATTCATTATTGCCCAATACCTGCACGTACGCTGTGGAACGGATTTATTAGTATGTTCCAATCAGGAAAGAATAAAAGCAGGTATGGATAACCCAACCTGCTATGATACAGAACGTTCCATTAAAACAGCCGTTGAAGCTGTTAAAATCTTAATCGAACAGGACAAGAAGAGATCAGCGTGATCTCTTCTTTTGAGAATGCAGTCCATAGTAATTAGGATTGGATGTACATTTAACAGAACAATGTGCACAATCCCTGTGCTTGGGATCACAGAATTCTCCATGTTTGTAATCTTTTACAAGTGACAGTACTCCTGCAATAACCGCAAGAATAATAATCAGTAATATAACAACTGTTCCTGTATTCATGAGATACCTTCTTTACAGGATTCATTATATTTCCCCTGTCAACAAACATTGTTCTATAAGGTAACGAAGAAACAGACACAGTACATTAAAAAGAAATTTTTTTAAAATTTTTGAGGGTTTTGGCTTTTTCTTCCAAATATTTATAACAGAAGGAGGAAAAAGCCTATGAAGCTTCCAAACGAATTAGCCAGAGATATTATTTTTTCAGAGAATAATGCAAAGTATGATGCTCATGCCAAAGCTATCCTTGCCAATAAACAGGTAATATCACTTATTCTGAAATACACAACTGATGAATTCAAAGACTATGACCTGGATACGATTGAAAACTGTATTGAAGATATCTCTGTTAACAGTATTCTCTGGAAACCTGGTGAAACCAACGCAAAGATAACAGGTCTTCCTCAGGAGGTCACCATTCCTTATGAAGGCAAGACAGTCTATGATATCCGCTTCAATGTCAGAGTACCTGGTACCAAGGAAAAGAGCGGATATCATCTGATGATTGATTTAGAGGTAGAACAGGATGAGAACAACAACACTTATATCACGGTAAGCAGAGGTGTTCTTTATGGTGGCAGAATGTTATCCGAACAGATCGGAAGAAATGTAACAAATGGTCATTATGAGAATCTTCAGAAAGTCATTTCCATATGGTTATGCTTTAATGCAAGTGAAGAGAAGGCACATACAATTGTCAGATACAGGATGAAACCTGAAGATCTTCTTGGACATTATCCGGATGATGAAGGATATGACTTAATAGAAGTGATTGTGATTCATCTTCCAAAGGATTCCTTACTGGAGAAAACAGCCTATAAGGCTAACCAGCTTACAGGAGCTTTATCTGTATTATTTTCAAGCATAATACCCGCAGATAAGAAGATTGAAGTGCTTGAAAAAACATATAAAATGAAATTAAGTGAAGAATTGAAGTATGAGGTGAAGGATATGATGAACTTTAGTTATGGAGCTGTACTGACAGGATATGAAAAAGGCAGAGAAGAAGGACATGATAATGGTCTCAGAGAAGGTCTTGATGAAGGCAGAAATGAAAACAAACGCAATACAGCCTTAAAGATGCTGAAAGGCGGGAAGCTTTCTATAGATGATATTTCTTTGTATTCCGACCTTTCCAAAGAAGAAGTAGAGAAACTTAAGTCATCTTTATAATTCTGTTGATAAAGTGACTTAAGATACAGAATTCAGGTGAAGGACATGATGAATTTCAGTTATGGAGCTGTACTGACCGGATATGAAAAAGGCAGAGAAGAAGGACATGATAATGGTCTCAGAGAAGGTCTTG
>CAZHUX010000071.1:0-8878 GCA_964535445.1 uncultured Galactobacillus sp.
AAGTATCTCTCCATCGGAGGTACATGCATACCTGCTTTCTTTACCTTGTTTATGCTTATGACAAAACAGTATGAAGCAGCTGTCATCGGACTTTTGTTAACGGTACTTGCCTTTATCAGACACCATGGTGCCATGGTAAAAGATCTGAGTGGAAACGGTAAGAAATTTCAGATTCGCTAGTCTTTGAATCCATCCCATACAGGAATGCCTGTATATACCTGTGGTTCTTCTTCTCCTCTTAATACTCTTAAGGCACCATTCACCATGGCTTCATTTTCAAATTCACCAGGATACGCCTTGACTGGCGCAATCCAGGATACACCCTTGGTGACATAATCTATGACCCCGGGGATTCTTAGGAGTCCTCCTGTTAAAAGGATCGCATCTACATTTCCTTCAAGTGGTGCAGCCATCATGCATATGTACTTGCGTACCTGATACAGCATGCTTGTCCATACTCTTTCAGCCATCTTGTCACCTTTGCGGATACGGTCATAATAGATTTCAGAGGCATCAGATGTACCAAACCAGCTGGATAATCCGCCTGCTTGTGAACATAGATTTACGGTATAATCCTTACCCTTGTCATAGAGATAATTCAGATAGTCAGTAATAGGCATGGATCCCATTCTGGTTGGTGTAAATGGACCATCTCCTCCACCTGTATCATTGGAATCAATCAACTTGCCATGTCTGTGACAGGTGATGGAAATACCACCGTCAATATGTGCCACAATGAGGTTCAGATCCTCATATTTCTTACCAATGGACTTTGCATACTGACGTCCGGTTTCCTTGGAATTCAACACATGACTGCCTGCTCTTTTATAGACATCCTTAACCCCCATAATACGGGCCTCATCACAAAGCTCATCTACGACTGGCGGATCCACCATAAAGGCACGGCATCCGTATTCTCTCTGTACTTCCTGAGCCATCTGTACACCAAGCATGCTGGCATGATAGTAATGGCCCTTCATCTCACGGGTATCTTCTACTAACTTATCAGTTATTTCATAAGTACCGCTCTTGCAGGAAACACATGGTCCGCCTCTGCCTACAACTGCATCCAGACCATGCAGGTCAACTCTGGAATCCTTTAGGAATCTGCGGATGGCAAACATACGGTAATTCAGCTGATCATTGATTGTCTTGAATTTTAATAAATCCTTGGAATCATGGAATATAGAACGTGATAAAATGCATTTTTCATTCTGATAATAAGCTACTTTTGTGGAAGTAGAACCCGGATTAATCAGAAATATCTTATATACTTTTTCACTCATAAATATCCTCTTTCTCCCGTATATTATACATATTCCACCTAAAAAGAGAATTGTTTCACAATCCCCTTTTCAAACATTTATGCGTTTTTGATGATTTCTGTCCATAAAGATACAGAAGCATCAGACGGCATGCGCCAGTCTCCTCTTGGCGACAAGGTAACAGAACCTACCTTAGGACCATCTGGCAGACAGCTGCGCTTGAACTGCTGGTGGAAGAAACGGTTGAAGAATCTTAATAATGCACTTCTGACTTCTTCTTTATCTAATTCCGGATAAGCATGCATCGCAAAAGCCATCATCTTGTCCGGTCTCATACCATAACGCAATGTGTAATATAAGAAGAAATCATTCAGATCATACTTACCGATTTTATCTTCTGTCTTCTGGGCAATCTCGCCATTCTGATTCGGGGTAAGCTCCGGGGTTATCGGGGTATCACAGATACTGATCAGAATATCTCTTAATTTATGATTGTCTGTAGTTTCCGCATAGGTACGGCATATGTACTGTACCAGCGTCTTAGGTACAGAAGCATTCACGCCATACATAGACATATGATCGCCATTATAGGTACACCAGCCTAATGCAAGTTCTGAAAGATCCCCTGTTCCTACAACCAGACCATTCTCCATGTTTGCGGCATCCATCAGAATATACGTACGGTATCTTGCCTGGGCATTTTCGTATGCGGTATCTCCATCTCCTTCATAGCTTTCACTATGACCAAGTTCCTTAAGATGTCTTTTAACAGGTTCATCAATAGCGATTTCTCTTGCCTCTGCGTGTAATTCCTTCATTAAGGCTATGGCATTGTTATAAGTAAGAGATGTTGTGTTGCCATGATTAGGCAATGTATAAGCAATGATATGAATGGACGGTTCTATCTTCTGTGCCTCATGGCATACAAGCAATGCAAGTGTACTGTCTAATCCACCTGATATACCAATCACAAGATTATGAATACCGGTAGATCTGACTCTTGTCGCAAGACCATGTGCCTGAATTCTTAATATCTTATGGCAGCGGGATGCTCTTTCAGAATCATCTGAAGGCACAAACGGATTCTTGGCAATAAAGTAATCTTCTTTGTTTAATGCATCCGCAAGTTCATCAACAGTAATGTCTGATTTATGTGCAAGAGAAGAAACATGAACAGGTATAAACCGGTATGTATCCGTATGTACATTCTCATATGTATTCTGATGAATACGGTTGTACTGAATCGTATCAAGATCCAGGATAGCAGTTATGCAGTGATCATTATCTTCAAAGATGGATTCCTTTAATAATCTGCCGTTTTCTGCGATCAGATTATGACCGGAGAAAACAAGATCTGTAGAAGATTCCCCTGTGCCACTGGACGCATAGAGATAATCACAATAGCAGGATGCGGACTGATTTATCACCAGGCTGCGGCGGTAATCTTCTTTGCCTATGATTTCATCAGAAGCGGAAAGATTGACGATGATGTTGGCTCCAGCCAGACATGCATGTGTACCAGGTTTATCTGCGACCCATAAATCCTCACAGATATCTGTACCGATAACAGCTGTACTTTCCTGATCTTTAAAAAGAATATCCGTGCCAAACGGGATATGTTGTCCAGCATAATCAATGAAGGTATCCTGAATATCTTTTCCTGAAGCGAACCATCTCATTTCATAGAATTCACTGTAAGAAGGAATGTTGATCTTTGGAACAATTCCTGCAATCCTGCCTTCATTAACATAAGCAGCACAATTATAGAGATTGTTATGATACATTACCGGTACACCAATAACATTTGTCTGTCCCGGACACTCTTTACTCGTTTTGACAATCTCTTTTAATCCTTCTTCACAGCCATGCAATAATGCCTGATTATCAAATAGATCTGCACAGGTATAGCCGCATATACTTAACTCAGGGAATACCAAAAGACCACAGTCTTTATGTGCCAGCATCATCTGTATGATATGAGACACATTAAAGGAAACATCTCCTACTTTCAGGGCAGGTGTACATGTGCCTGCCTTTATCATATGATTCTTCATGATAAAACCTCATTCTGTAATCCATGCAGCTCTTCCGGTATCAGCCGTAAAGCCTCTTCATAGTTCTTTTCCTTTAAAAGCTTTCTGACACCTGATGAAGAAATATCCTGATACTTTTCAGGAAGATGGATGATATGAATATAATCTTTTAAACCGGTAAGATAAGGATCATTGTCTATGATCTCTTCACAATGATCACCATTTCTGCTCATGCACCAGATGCCGTGTTCTTTTGCGATCAGATCAGCCCGCATCCATCCTGTTTCAAGTTCTTTCAGCTTGTCACTGCCAAAGAGAAGCGAGCAGTGATCAAAGTTTTCGGAAAGATGCCTCAGCGTCACTAATGTACGCGGCTGTTTCTCACTGTTAATCTCATAATCAGATACCTGCATCCAGGGATGTGTATCTGCTATCTTCTGTAACATTTCCAGACGCTGTTCATCAGTAAAAGCATAGTCCTTATGCTGGTCAGTGCGGATATAGGTCATCTTGGTCGGCACAAAAACAACCTGATCATATCCGCTTTTCTCCAATGCATAAGCAGCGGATTCAATATGTGCAATGGTAGGCGGATTAAAGGCACCGCCGAAAACGAGTACCCTGCTCAAAGATTTCCTCCATGCAGTTTTTCATACATTTCTTCTCTGATGTTATAAAGCTTTTCGGTTAAATCCACATAATGTCTGTGCGGGACCTCAGGACGCAATTCAGATTCCCATACCTTGTTTTCAAGCTGATCCTTGATATAAGCCTTCTTTTCAGGAATGGTCGGTAACTCCATTGCAAGTTCACCATTGATAATATGCGGTACTAACAGTTTTTCTACTTTTAAAGGTGTAATCTTTCTGGATTTATGGAAAGCATCCGGATCCATGTCATATACACGGATCTCTTTTCCGGCAACGATCTCTTCATCATCAAGACCGATGATATCAGCCTGTCCCTGACCATTTTCATCATAGATGCGCCATGCCATTAACTTACCTGGAATAACAGCCTTGGAGGCAGAATCAGAGCACTTCATTCTAGGTATATAGCTGCCATCATCTTCCTTTACGGCAACCAGCTTATAGACACCGCCGAATACCGGTGAAGAAGAAGATGTAATCAGTTTCTCACCTACACCATAAGAATCAAAGTGCGCATTCTCATAGACTTCCATATCTGCCATCTTCTTTTCATCAAGAGAATTAGAAGCGACAAGTTTCACATATGGCTTTCCTGCTTCATCTAATCTCTTTCTTAATTTTTTATAGTTTCTCGCAAGATCCCCGGAATCGATTCTGGCAGATTTTACTCTGCGGTTAGGATCATCCGGATACTTTTCTTTTAACCAGTCATCGATCTTAATCAGATTCGGTAATCCGCTTTCCAGAATATTGTAGGTATCTAATAACAGGGATACGTTATCCGGATATGTTTCTGCATAAGCCTTGAATGCTTCAAATTCATCCCCATAGAATTCAATAAAGGAATGGGCAATCGTTCCTACTGCCTTGACATCCGGTCCATATTTCATTTCCGCAAGACAATCGGCCGTACCAATGCAGCCGCCAAGTACTGCGGCATAAGCACCTTCATTACCTGCCGATTCACCCTGGGCACGTCTTGTCCCGAATTCCATGACATTTCTTGGTGTATGTGTGGATAAGCCGGAAATCTTTGTGGCTTTCGTCGCAATTAAGGAATGGAAATTCATTGTCTGTAAGAGATAGGTTTCAATCAGGATAGCACCTGCCATATCACATTCAATACGTACCATAGGAACCTGCGGATAGCAGACTGTACCTTCTTTTAAGGCATACATATCTCCCTTCCACTTATAAGTACGTAAGTACTCCAGGAATTCGTCACTCATACCCTTGGTTTTCAGATAAATAAGGTCTTTATCTGTAAAGTGATATTCCCTTAAGAACTTGACAAGCTGATGCTGGCCGCAGGAAATACTGTATCCCTGATTATCCGGATTTGTTCTGAAGAACATATCAAATACCATAACTTTATCCTTAAAGCCATGCAGGTACAGACAGTTAGCCATTGTAAATTCATAGAAGTCGGTAACCATGGCAGGATTGTCATAATCCTCATCTGGTACAAATGGTTCTGCTTTAATTTCTGACATAATACTTTTCTCTTCTTTCTTTATTTCACTTCAATCTGACAGGATTTCATTACTTCCAAAGCTGCCTCACGTTTCTCTACGGTTACACCAGCACATGCCTTTGCAATTACAGATATCTTTGTCTGATACAGTAATGATCTTAACAATAATGCATTGGAGACAACACATATATCCGTACATAAGCCCACTATATCAATTTCATCCGGATGCATTTCACCAACATACTGAACTAATCCCCAGGAACCGAATGTCGGTTTCTCTATGATCTGTACGGGTTTATCTTTTAAAGCTTCTTCTACTTTATCATTCAGCTTCCATCCATCTGTTCCTTTGATACAGTGTTCAACCGGAAGATGCTCTCCTTCAAAGGTGTGCAGATAATCTTTGTCATGTGTATCCAGTGTCACAAAGATACGGTCATAAGATGGATCCTGAATGATCTTAACAACTTCATTGACAATACCTTCTGCTTCTTTAGTGCCTAATGAACCGTCAATGAAGTCATTCTGCATATCTACAACGACTAATGCTTTACTCATATATTCTCCTTCAGATACTGATACATTGGATTGAATGTATATAATGCGGCATCTTTACCACCTGTTTTCTTTTTCTTACCGGTAGGTTTCAGCATTCTTCTGATATCCCTGCGGAAGTTGGCGGTATCTACCTTATGCCCTATCACTGCTTCATAAGCATCCTGTATTTCTCTTAATGTACACTCATCAGGTAAAAGGTTAAAGAGAATACCGGTTGAAGCAACCCTGTGCTGCATCTGATCCATCGCCATATTCACTGCCTTGACATGATCTGCGGCAAGCTTTGCATTGGAATTATCTGTAATAGATGACTTTGTCTCTATCCAGTTACCCTTGGCAATATCCTCTATTTCATATTCCATATGCACATCTTTTTCCCTGTTGTCTAATACAAGCAAGGACTTTCTGCCTTTTTCATCATGAGATATTGTTTTCTTGGAAATGGTAAACCAGGCTGTATCCGCCGCATCATCTGCGGCCTTCGTATTTTTGATATTGGATTCTGGTGTCATTGACAGATATACCGTTGTAATGACTCTTGTACGGGGATCACGATCCACACTGCCAAATGTATACAGCTGTCTGAAGTATGTATGACTGGTAATGTTTGTCTCTTCTGCCAGTTCCCTGCTTACGGCAGTTTCCATGTCTTCATCAAAATTGATGAATCCTCCCGGCATGGCCCAGTCATGAATAAACGGATGATTTCTTCTTTTGACTAACAGTATCTTTAATTTCTTTTCATTCACGGTTAACAGAATCATATCAACCGTGTTACTCGGACGGCGATACTTTGTTTCATCATAATTCTTTAAGAATTCGGCTAATGTCTGACCTGCTTCATTGACTTCTTCCACATCAACCTCCTATGGTCAATACGACTATAACAATAGTATGGTCATAATGACTAAAAGTCAATAAAAACGTATGAAGATTATCTTTTCTTCATACGTGTATATTTGCGTCCCAGATTGTTCTTCAAAAGATTCTTGACTTCCTCTTCCCTGTCAATGTCAAATACTAACTCTCTGACCTGTTCTCCTTTATCTGCATCAAGGATAAAAAATACATGAAACTTCTTTTTATCTTCTTCATAGTCATATGCCTTGATATCTTTCCATGCATACGTGCTGATTCCCGAAACAATACCTTCCTTGCCAATACCATCTTTCATCATCAGATAGATAATCACAGCCGCAATCGTCGTAAACGTACGTAAGATACCTGATAAAGAAGTAATCATACTGGAATCTGTCAGAATGGATAGTACAGTTAATATGCCAATTGCCAGAAATAATATTTTCAAGGCAGACCATTGTCTGTCAGGTATTTCAATCCAGTTACGATGCCGGATCATATGTTTCAGCATCATAATGGCAAAAACACCAAATAATACGGCTATGCCAAAGTTTACTGCATCTGTTGCGGTCATTTTATTCCTCCTGTAAGTTCAGCATTATCTGTCTGCTGAGCCATGTTTTCTGTACTGCTTCATGTATTTCATCATCCTTCTTCAGATTTCCTATCAGCAATGGTGAAGATGGATCATGTTTATGACAGTTATCCATAACTGTCTTCTGATCATAATTTGCATAACAGTAAAGACAGCCATGCATACACGTATTATACGCACCAATATCATTTCCTAAAAGACAATGACATCCTTCCCTGCTATCGTGACCTGCAGGTACATGCATGGATACACCAAGAGCTTCTTCAACAATATCCTGTCTCATACATCCCTTTGTGTCTATACCATACTTGGATAAGTCATGATCTTCTAAACATGTCATCAGTTTCATATGATGTTTCAAAGCTGTTTCCTGCATGAACTTTCCTAATGTCTGAATATCCTCTTCACTTACTTCTTTTACAGAAGGAAAGTTCTTCCTGGTCTTTTCATAAAGATCTATGAAGCTGATAATCACATGATCTGTATACCCGTCAAGGTATGCACACATCTTTTCAAAGGCTCTCATATGATATTTCAATGGATATCTTTCATTGATAAATATGGGATCATAGCGCCAGAACATTCTCTTTCTGCCTGCGATAAGGCTCAGTTTTCTGAATACATCCATAACATGCCACTTATCCGGGACACGCGGTTCAATATCATGACCATATGGGGTGATTGTGATATGCCATATCTGCATGTAAGGTTTTAATAAATCCATATACGGGAATATCGGTTCCGGATTCTTGGAACAGAAGCATATGACATCAATCAAAGAAAGATCCAGATCATACTTATAGACAATCTTCGGATAGTATGGATTTCTTGCCATGACATAGCCTTCTCTGATTCTGTTGGCAAACCATTCTGCATAAAAAGCAGGTATATCAGTACGCTGTCCGGTATTGAGTATCATGTCTATTATCATAACAGAAAAAGAGTATGTCTCATGCATTAAGGCATACTCTCAAACTGATTATTCAAGCGTTACATGATAACCGTCTTTATCGGCATCAACCTTGATTGTCTTGCCAGCTACACTGTCAGCAGCCAGAATAACCTTGGCAATCTCGGTTTCAATCTCACGCTGGATGTGTCTTCTCATTGGACGTGCACCATATTGCGGATCAACACCATATTCGATGATTCTCTGCTTAGCAGCATCTGTCACAACAAGCTCAGCATCCTTTTCTTCCTTGATTCTGTCATGCAGAATCTTTAAGAACTTATCCGCAACCTTGATCTGAACATCCTTGTCTAAGGAATTGAAGACAATGATTTCATCAATACGGTTGATTAACTCAGGTTTGAAGAATTTATGGACAGCATCAAGATAATGTTCTTTTCTTGCTTCCTTGTCTTCTTCAAATGCATACTCAGAACCTAAGTTGGAAGTCATGATGATAATCGTATTCTTGAAGTCTACGGTTACACCCTTGGAA
>CAZHUX010000072.1:0-8815 GCA_964535445.1 uncultured Galactobacillus sp.
CATTCCCGATGATTATCTATACATTGTTTGATGAGCTGGATTTCAGTGGAAAGACCATTGTTCCATTCAATACGCATATGGGATCTGGTGATGGCGGAACCTATAAGACAATCAAAGAATTAGAACCAGACGCAAAAGTATTAGAAGGTCTTCCGGTAGAGATGAGTGAAGCAGAAAAAGGAGCTTCTGAAGCAATTCACAACTGGCTGAATAAGCTTCCATTATAAGAAAGAAGGTAAAGAAAATGACAGAACAGAATGTAGTATTCATGAATAAGGAATTGAATTTAAGACTCGCAGGAATCCTGCGTTTACCAGACCATTTTGATTTATCAAAGAATTATCCGGCAGTTGTAGTAACCGGACCAATGCTTTCTGTTAAAGAAGGAGCACAGGCGGGATATGCAAAAAGATTAACCGAAAGAGGTTATGTCACATTGACATATGATGGTGCTTACTTTGGCGAAAGTGAAGGAACACCTAGACAGCAGGAACTTCCGGATGTTAAGGAGAGTGATATTGAAGGTGCTGTAGATTTCCTTTCTTCTCTGCCATTTGTGGATAATGAAAGAATCGGTGGCTTAGGTATCTGCGGTGGTGGATCCTTTATGTCTGTAGCAGGAGTGAAAGAACCAAGATTCAAAGCTATTGCGGCAGTTGTTCCGGCAATTGCGGATATTTCAAAGTCACCTATGGCTGGTTTCTTTAAGCCAGAACAAGAAGCAATTGCGGCCAAGAAAGCATATGAAGAAGGAACTGGTGAAATTCAGTATCTGAACTTCATGCCAAGAAACTTTGAAGAAGGAGCTGCCTTCTACTATACTTCCAGAGGAAATACGGAAAGATATTCCAATAAGGCTGTTATGTGGAGCCAGCTGGAACTGATCAAATATAATGTTCCGGAAATCATGAAAGATATGAAGAAACCATATCTGGTAATCACAGGTGAGAATGCATGGTCCAAGCCTGCATCAGAAGAAGTGTATAATGCTGTACCAGGCAATAAGGAAATGCATGTGATTCCTGAAGCAGGACACTTTGATCTGTATGATTTAGCACCATATGTACCTGAAGCATTTGCATACATCACACCATTCTTTGAAAAGAATCTTTAATGGTAAAGCAGGAGAATTCCTGCTTTTTACATGCCTGAATCATTAACTTCATATTTCACTGTTAAATCAACAGCAGATTTTGTACAATATCATATGAACGAATAAATACAGAATTGTTCATTTCTGTTATAACAATTATCAGTAGTACGGAGATTCACTGTCATGAAGAAAATAGCTTTCCTGACATATGATTGGAATAATGAAGTTGTCAGTCAGTTCATAACCGGTACACACCGTTTTGTACAAGAACATGAAGATGTAACAGTACATCTTTTTAACGGGTTTGGAAGATATGGACTGGAAGAGGCTGACAAGGGCTCTTTACGCATCTTTGATCTGCCTGATTTAAAGAATTATGACGCCCTTGTTATTGAAGGAAACAGGGCCTGGAAACCGGAATTAAGACAGAAGATAGCAGATCATGGCAAAGCTTTGGGTATGCCGGTGGTATCCATTAATTATCCTTTGAAGGGATGCATGGAAGTGGCTTCAGATAACTATGGTTCCATGGCTAAGATTGTGGAACATGTTATCTTACATCATGGCATTAAGAAGATAGCATTCGTGACAGGTCTTCTTTCTTCTCCTGAGGCACAGGCAAGAAGAAGAGCATTCTATGATATATGCAGAGAGAACCATGTGACAGATATCATGGAAATTGAAGGTTCCTGGAAAACGGAAGCCGGAACCAATGCCGTAAAGCTTCTGTATGAATCAGATCATATGCCGCAGGCACTCATCTGTTCTAATGATGATGCAGCATATGGAGCTACAAGGTTATTAAGAAAACTTGGTTACAGAATCCCGGAGGACATCATTGTGACCGGCTTTGACAATATGAGTGTTGCCAAGGCGTGTGAACCTAGATTAACAACTGTCACAAGAGATTATGATGGCATTGCGTATGCGGCACTGGATCTTTTGGATGTGCAGCTGAGCCATGGTATTAATTCAGGCACGGTTTATGTACCGGGACAGCTGATAGAAGCATCTTCATGCGGATGTGGAAATGAACACTCTGAAGTTCTGGATGTTAAAAAGAATTATATGCATACATACAGATATCTGAAACAGTTCTATGGCATGCATGATACTTTTGAAATACGTTTAAGTCATGCGGACAGCCTCAGTGATATTGCGGATATCATGGAAGAGTTAGGACCTGGCATTGGCTGCGGCAATATCTATATGGTTATCAATGGTTCTTACTATGATAACTATCGCAACAGTGAAGAAACAACGCACTATGGCGATACGATGTATCTGATGGGTATTGCGGATGGAAGAAAGCATGACATGGATTCTCATCATGTATACAAGAAGTTTCCAAGAGGAGAAATACTGCCGGAACATTACAGCCAGAAGAGCAGAATCTGGCAGATATGCCCGCTAAGATATGATGAGACTGCAATCGGCTATGTAGTAATGGACGGGTACTATGAAGGAATGGAGTTTAACTTCCTGGAAATACTCTTTACATTAATTGACAGTGCTCTGGATAATGTGCATAAGAAATATCTGACAAAGACATTGAATGATCAGCTTGCCTCATTATATGTAAGAGACCAGTTAACCGGCTTATATAACCGTTTCGGCCTGGAAAAGTATGGCGTAGAAGTCTATGAGAAAGCCAGAAAGAACCATCAGGATGTCAAGATTACATTCGTTGATATCGATAATATGAAGAACATCAATGACAAGTATGGCCACGATTCCGGGGATGTGGCAATTCAGCTGACTGCGGACAGTATCAGAGATGCCATCGGTGATGGAAATGGTATCGGTATCCGTTATGGTGGAGATGAATTTGTTGTTGTAGGTGGTGAAAATATCGCTTCAACATTGCGGAAGAACATTGACTATATCCGTAAGAATGGCAGTCTGCATTTCCCATACAATGTCAGTATTGGTGAAAAAATTGTGAAACCAGAAGAAGATCTGGATGTTCATAAGGCGATTGATCTTGCGGATAACAATATGTATCTGTATAAGAAAAGCAAGAAATCAGCGCATAAACAAAGCATTACGTAATTTGTGATGAAAATATTTTCATGAAATTACAATAATTTACAGAAAATAGTGAAAGAATTGTGTAAAAAGTGATTGCACACTTATGCCGGCATGCCTATAATCTCATTATCTTCAAAAGATAAAGAGAGGGAAAAACGTATGAAAGTTACAAAGTTTATGAAAGGCGGCATGGCAGCAGTCATGGCCATGACATTGGCCGCATGTAGCAGCGGCGGTAATGGAGGAGGCGCAGGCTCCACAGCTTCTGGCGCACTGAAGATTGGTGGTTCCGGACCGTTGTCCGGTGACGCAGCAGTTTACGGTACAGCAGTTAAGAATGGTGCCTCCCTGGCTATTAAAGAGATTAATGCAAGTGATGATTATACGGTAAAGTTCTCTGATCTGGATTTCCAGGATGATGAAGCAGATACCGAAAAAGCCGTTACAGCATTCAACCAGCTGCTGAGTGATGGCATTCAGGTATCCATTGGTACTACAACATCCGGTTCTGGTCAGGCTGTTTCCCAGCTATATAAAGATAACGACATCTTCGCAATTACACCTTCAGGATCTTCTACAGCTATCATCTATCAGGATGCTGAGAATGAGAAGGATCCATATGGAAATGTATTCCAGATGTGCTTCACAGATCCTAACCAGGGAACTGCTTCTGCAGACTATATCTCTGAACATGAGTTAGGCACAAAGATCGCTGTTATCTACAGAAATGATGATAACTATTCATCTGGTATCTATAAGAATTTCATGAATGAAGCTGAAAAGAAGAACCTGAATGTTGTTTATGAAGGCACATTCCAGGATGGTGCTACAGACTATTCTGTACAGGTTAAGGCAGCTAAGGATGCTGGTGCTGACTTAGTATTCCTGCCAATCTATTATCAGCCTGCTTATCAGATTCTTACAGAATCCAAGAAACAGGATTACGCTCCTACATTCTTCGGATGTGATGGTATGGATGGTATCTTAACAATGGATGGTGTTGATCCGGCAGATGTTGAAGGTTTGTATATGTTAACTCCATATTCTGCAGATTCTACAGATGAAAAGTCCGCTGCCTTCACTAAGGCTTACAAGGATGAATACAATGAAACTCCTAACCAGTTCGCCGCAGATGCATATGATGCAGTATATGCAATTGCACAGGCATGTGATGAAGGCAAGGTAACAGCTGATATGTCTACTTCTGATATCACATCTACATTGGTCAAGGAATTCACTTCTATGAAATTCAGTGGTGTTACAGGTTCTAACGTTACATGGAACAAGAATGGTGAAGTTACAAAGGATCCAAGAGCTATCGTCGTTAAAGATGGCAAGTATGTCAGTGCCGAGTAACTCTGATTTGATCTGAATCGTAAAAAAAGGTTGCCAATTTACCACGGTAGTTGGTAACCTTTCTTGCTTATTCGTGTATAGTTTTATGAAGGAGGTTGAATTATGTCCTTTCTGTCAAATCTGATCAGCGGACTTGGTCTTGGCAGTGTGTATGCCATCATAGCCTTGGGATATTCAATGGTTTATGGTATTGCCAAAATGCTGAACTTCGCACATGGTGACATTATCATGGTAGGTGCTTATGTAGCATATTTCTGTTTAAGTTCTTTCCATTTGTCATTATTTCTTACTGTATTGATTACAGTCTTAGCTACTACAGTACTTGGTGTTCTGATTGAAAGACTTGCCTACAAGCCTTTGCGTCAGGCATCCTCTTTGTCTGTTCTGATTACAGCTATCGGTGTTTCGTATTTCTTACAGAACGCTGCGATGCTGTTATGGGGATCTGATACAAAGATCTTCCCGACAATCATCGGAAACAAAGGCCTGCATTTAGGCGGTCTTACAATTTCCTGGATTACATTAATTACCATAGCCACCTGTGTTGTGATTATCCTTGTCTTATCCTGGTTTATCAACAATACCTCTACCGGAAGAGCAATGCGTGCATGTTCTGAAGATAAGGGTGCAGCTACTCTGATGGGTATTAATGTAAACCGTATTATTTCCATAACATTCGCAATTGGCTCCGGCTTGGCTGCGTTTGCGTCTATTCTGCTTTGTGCTACGTATCCATCTGTTTATCCGACACTTGGTTCCATGCCTGGCATCAAGGCATTTACAGCTGCTGTCTTAGGTGGTATCGGATCTATTCCGGGTGCTTTCCTTGGCGGCCTGTTATTAGGCGTCATTGAGATTCTTGGCCGTGCCTATATTTCATCCCAGTTATCTGATGCAATCGTATTTGGTGTATTGATCATCATTCTTCTGATCAAGCCTACCGGATTACTGGGCAAGAAAGTCAATGAGAAAGTCTGAGGTATGTGTGTATGAAGAAATTATTTTCAAATAAATACAGATCCCGTACAATCTCTTTTCTGGGTGTGATTATTGCATATGCGGTATTACAGGCACTGGCAGCAACGCATTCTATTAATGCAATGCTTATTTCTCTGTTTGTACCGGTATGTGCTTATATTATTGCGGCTATCGGTCTGAACCTGAATGTAGGTATCTCTGGTGAGCTGAACTTAGGTCAGGCTGGATTTATGTCAATCGGTGCTTTCTCAGGCATTATCTTAGTCGGTGTTATCAAGAACTCTGTAACTTCACCAGTATTACAGTTAATCATTGCGGTTATCTTTGGAGCTCTTGTGGCAGCACTGTTCGGTTTCCTTATTGGTATTCCGGTATTGAAACTGCAGGGTGACTATCTGGCAATTGTAACCCTGGCCTTTGGTCAGATTATCATGGGTATCTTAAACAACCTCTATGTTGGTTATGATACAGATGGTCTGCATTTCTCATTTATTAACAATACATTAAAGATGAAAGACGGCGGTAAACTGCTTCTTTCAGGACCTATGGGTGCGACAGGCGTTACCCGTATATCTACGTTCACCATGGGTACAATCATGGTTATCATTGCCCTGATTATTGTCTATAACCTGATGTATTCCAAGAGCGGCAGAGCAATCATGGCTGCCCGTGACAACCGTATTGCAGCTGAGTCTGTTGGTATTAATATCTCCCGTACCAAGATGCTTGCCTTTGTTGTATCTGCTTCTTTGGCAGGTGCTGCCGGAGCATTGTATGGTCTGAATTATGCTTCCGTGGCTGCGTCAAAGTTTGATTTCAATACTTCCATTATGATCCTTGTCTATGTTGTACTTGGTGGACTTGGTAATATGAATGGTACATTGATTGCGACAACATTACTGGTTGTATTACCTGAAATGTTAAGATTCTTGTCTTCTTACCGTATGTTGATCTATGCAATGGTATTGATAGTCATGATGATTGTGACTAACAATGAGAAAGTCAAGACATGGCTGGAAAGCAGAAAGCGTAAGAAGTCTGAACCTGAGAAGGGAGTTGAGAACAATGGCTGAGAATAATGTTGTTCTTGAAGTAAGAGGTCTTGGCATTGACTTCGGTGGTCTGACCGCTGTAAATGATCTGAATCTGACCGTTCATCAGAATGAGATTTATGGTCTGATTGGTCCGAATGGTGCCGGCAAGACAACGGTATTCAACATGCTTACAAAGGTATACCAGCCATCCCGTGGCACAATCCATGTGGATGGTCAGGACTTTGCCAAGCTGAATACAGTGGAAGCTAATAAAGCCGGTGTTGCCAGAACCTTCCAGAATATCCGTCTGTTCTCAAATCTTTCAGTACTGGATAATGTCAAGATCGGCATGCATAACAGTATTGATTATGGTGTATTCACTTCTATTCTGCGTCTGCCTAAGTTTGGCAAGGAAGAGAAGAAGGCAGATGAAAAAGCCATGGAACTGTTAAAGCTCTTTGAACTGGATCAGGATGCTGACCTGATTGCGGGTAATCTGCCTTATGGTGAACAGAGACGTCTGGAGATCGCAAGAGCTCTTGCGACAGAACCAAAGCTTCTTCTTCTGGATGAACCGGCAGCTGGTATGAACCCGCAGGAAACAGAAGACCTGATGCGTATGATCCGCATAGTCAGAGATCACTTCCATATTGCAATTCTTCTGATTGAACATGATATGAAGCTTGTTATGGGTATCTGCGACCGTATTACGGTATTGAACTATGGTCAGTTATTAGCCGAAGGCAAGCCGGAAGAAATCCGCAATAACAAAGAAGTTATCAAGGCTTATATTGGTGATTAAGGAGGTTTAGAGAATGCTGAAAGTTAAAGATCTGGTTGTCCGTTATGGCATGATCGAAGCAATCAAAGGAATCTCCTTTGAAGTCAATGATGGTGAGATTGTTACATTAATCGGAGCCAATGGTGCCGGTAAGACAACAACCATGCATGCAATATCCGGTTTGTTAAAGCCTGCCTCAGGTTCTATCATGTTGAATGATATTGACCTGATCAAGACACCTGCCTATAAGATTGTTTCTTTAGGATTAGCACAGGTGCCGGAAGGAAGAAGAGTATTTGCGGAACAGACAGTTGAAGAAAATCTGATTCTGGGTGCTTATTCCCGTAAAGATAAGGACGGTATCCGCAAGGATCTGGATCATGTCTATGAGTTATTCCCTCGTTTAAAGGAAAGAATGAAACAGCCGGCTGGTACATTATCAGGTGGTGAACAGCAGATGCTGGCAATGGGACGTGCATTGATGTCCAAGCCGAAGATCATGTTACTGGATGAACCATCCATGGGCTTGTCTCCATTACTTGTTAAGGAAATATTCCGTATTATTGAGGATATCAATAAGGCCGGGACAACCGTATTATTAGTAGAACAGAATGCAAAGATGGCATTGAGTATAGCTGATCGTGCATATGTTCTGGAAACTGGTAAAATAACTATGGAAGGTACAGGTACGGAACTGGCTAATGATGAAAGAGTCAGAAAGGCATACCTGGGAGGATAATCATTATGTATGTAAAAGATCATATGACGAAGAATCCTGTCACGATCACACCGGATACTTCTATTTCCAAAGCACTGGAACTGATGTCGAAGGGCAAGTTCCATAGATTACCGGTTGTAGATAACAATGGCAGGCTGCAGGGACTCATCACAGAAGGCGTTGTTACAGAGCAGACAGGGAAAAACAATACTTCTCTTTCTATCTATGAACTGAACTATCTGCTATCACGTACAAAGGTTAAGGATATTATGATTACCGATGTTGTGACAATTACAGAAGATCCGTTCGTAGAAGAAGCTGCTGAGAAGATGCTGGAGAACGGCATCAGTGTTCTGCCTGTTGTCGATGCTGAAAACAAGGTCATCGGCATTATTACAGAAAAGGATATCTTCGCAACATTCGTAGACCTGCTTGGCTTAAAGAAGCAGGGTACCAAGTTTGTTATTCGTATGGAAGACAAGCCTGGTTTACTGGCAAAGGCAGCTAAGTTATTAGCTGATAATGATGCTAACGTAGAAGCTCTTGGTGTCTATCACAACACAGATAATGAAAGACCAGCTGAGTTCTTCGTCAAAGCTACTGGTGAAATTGCTGTAGAAAAGATGACAAAGATCTTAAAGGAAAATGGTCTGGATGTTGTCAATGTTGTACAGACAACAACAGAAGGTAAACACGTTTACTTCAATCCCGGAACAATAGCTTAAATGCAGGAAAGCCTCCGTTGGGAGGCTTTTTAAATACTTTTTTTAACTTTCTAAAATATTTTTGAGGGTTTTGTCTTTTTCACGACAATATTTATAACA
>CAZHUX010000073.1:0-8754 GCA_964535445.1 uncultured Galactobacillus sp.
ACAAACGCAATACTGCCTTAAAGATGCTGAAAGGCGGGAAGCTTTCTATAGATGATATTTCCTTGTATTCCGGCCTTTCCAAAGAAGAAGTAGAAAAACTGAAATAAAAGCAGGATATTCCGGATAGATGACGCATTAAAAAGTCATAACCGGGATATCTTTTTCTTTATGAAGAAAGTATATCTTCTGACAGCATATAGGGTATGCCAGCATAATTGCGAATAACCATGCATAATTGTCAGGGTTTTGTTTATCCGCTCCGATACAATATGGGCAAGTAAACTTTGTGTATTTGAAATGCATTCTGCATGATAAAAGGAGAAAAATAATGAAGAAACTTGCCGCAATGAGTATATGTCTTGCATTACTGTGCGGGTGCACAGATGAAGCAGACTGGACTACACATGATGTTTCAGGCAGTGATGATGCATCATGGACAATACTGCTGTATTTATGTGGATCAGATCTGGAAACAGATTACAACTGTGCTTCCTATAATCTGGAAGAGCTGATGAATGCTTCTTTTGGTGAACACATCAATATGGTTGTTGAGACCGGTGGTGCCGATACATGGCATACGGATGGTGTTTCCTCCCAACAGCAGGCAAGGTATGTCATACGTGATGGAGAAATGATCCGGGCATGGGCTGAGTCGCCTCAGAACATGGGTGATCCGGATACTTTACAGAACTTCATCACATGGGGAAAAGAAAAATTTCCGGCTGATAAGTATGCCTTGATTCTGTGGGATCATGGTGGTGGTTCCCTGTATGGTATCTGTGCAGATGAGAACTTTGATGATGATACACTTTCTCTATCTGAACTTTCTGAAGCTCTGGATGGTGGAAATACTGACTTTGATCTGATTGGTCTGGACGCATGTCTGATGGCTTCCCTGGAAACGGCTGAAGCAGTTATGAATCATGGACAATACCTTGCGGCATCACAGGAAACAGAACCGGGCTATGGCTGGGACTATCGGGCAATGATAGAGTACCTCGATGAAAATCCAACAGCGGATGGTTCTGAGCTGGGTAAGAAAATCGTTGATTCCTACTATGAAAAATGTGAACAGTTTGAAACAGCGGAAACAGCTACTTTGTCATTAATTGACCTTAAAAAGATCCCGGCTGTATCCGAAGCATTTCAACTGTATACAACTGATCTTCTTTCCTCTTCACAGGATGCGGAAGCTTTAAGCAGTTTACAGCAGAGTGCAGATAATACGGAAACATATGGCGTTACCAGAGAGAATGACGATGAAGGCTTTAATATGGTCGATCTCAGCGGATTAATGGATAATACAGCCGGAATAGTCGGAAACAATGCCTTAAACGTAAAGAATGCATCCGGTAATGCGGTTATCTATGAAAAGCATGGTTCAGCCCGTACGGGTGCTAATGGCATGTCGGTATTCTATCCGTTAATGGTAGATGATGATGTATTGCATGCATATGCGGATATCAGTACAAATGCGGCTTATATAGAATATGCAAGTGTTTTAGGCGGAAATGAATTTGATATTGATTCCTGGCACCAGGCAAGAAGCGAATGGATGACAGAGCTGGAAGATGACAGCAGCGAATCCTCAGGTATTCTTGATCAGATCCTGCAGAGTCTTGATGCATTGTCTGATCTGGAACCAGTTACAGCTGACGATGCAGATATTCAGTATCATCAATACCTTGATGATGACTATATCCTGCATATGGATATTACAGAGGGTCTGGAATATGTCAGAAACGTCTGGTTTGATATTTACTATGAAGATGAAGAAAACGGAAGATACTTCTATCTTGGCTCTGATAATAATCTGAACAGTGACTATTCTTCCGGAGAGTTCTATGATAATTTCAATGGCGAATGGCTGAGTATCGGTGATGAATATGTCAATGCACAGATCATTGATGAAAATGATGATTACAGCCTGTACACCATACCGATCACACTGAATGGAAAAGATACGAATTTAAGAGCCAGGTATGATTATGAAGAAGGAGAGTACAGTGTTCTTGGAACATATGACGGCAGTTCTTCTTCTGACGGCATGGCTGCCCGTGACAATCTGAAGAAACTTCAGAACGGTGACAAGATCGATTTTGTCTTTACGGCATATTCATTTGATTCAGATGATGAAGGAAAAGACTATATCCTTGGCAGTATTGTCTGGTCTGATGATATTGTTATGTGTGATGCACCTTTAGGGGATGGAAAATATATCTACAGATTTGAAATCTATGATATCTTTGGCAATGAGATCAGCTGTGATCCGTATATTATGGAAACAGAAGGCAGTAATATGTATGTACAGCCTTTCTGAATAGCTGAAAAGAAGTGAGGAATCAGCACATGGATATTTTACTGTCAGTCGTGAATGTACTGCTTATATTTGTGTTAGCCGGAATGATTGCAGTTGTATTGAAACAGCCCCGCAGCCGGGCCCAGATTTCATTTGCCCTGTTTGCGGCATTTGTCTCCGTATTTGTACTGGGATTAGAACTTGAACTGCTTCATTCACAAACTACAGATGCGGCTCTTTCAGCACTTGCAGTTCAGTACTTCGGACAGTGCGGATTCCTTGTGGCATTGCTGTTATTTGCGAATGAATTTATTGATATGAAAGTTCCTGCACCTGTATTTGTCATACAGGGAATGATGTCCGTAATCACGATGTTTGGTATTCTGACGGCAGGCATGAACAAGCTGTTTTACACATCCATGAAAATCGTGCATGAAGGAATGTATACACGTATGGAATGCGGGGATGGCATTCTCTGGTATCTGTATTATATCTATTTCTTCTCGGTATTTCTGTACATCATTGTTTTCTGTATTCGTCAGTACAGGGTATCGAATGCCATTCATAAAAGCCGCATTATCTATATGATGACCGGTCTTTCTATTCTGATTATTGAATTACTGCTGAAAGGAGCAGGAATATTCGGCAGTTACAATCCGGTAAGCATTGCCTTAACCGGTATGGTGCTCTGTCTGATGATGGGGGTTGTGAAAGAAGGATACCTGGATTCTATTGATGCGACAATCGAGAATGTGCTGAACCATGGTGATGAAGGACTCATTGTCCTGGATGCGTGGTCCAGAATCATATTTGCCAATGAACAGGCAAAACAGCTTTTCCCTGATATTAAAACCGGATATGCACTCTCTGCACAGGGAAGCCTGAAAGAGGCAATGAATCAGAATGAAGAATATCTTCATATTAACAATGCGGTCTATGAAGCCAGAAGAGAAGCTATTATAGAAAGTGATGTAAAGACCGGAGACATGATCTATTTCATCAATGTCACGGAACTTGTGCATCAGTCAGAAGAACTGAAGGCAGTCAATGAAGAACGTGTGAGGTTTATGACCAAGGCTTCTCATGAATTACGTTCTCCTCTCAACGTTGCATTGGGCGCAGATGAGATGATCTTAAGGGAAAGTCATGATCCTGTGATCAGAGAATATGCCGGTATGATTAAAGAAGATATCGGCAGTATTGTCAGTCTTGTCGAAGATATTATCAATACATCTCTTGCCGAACAGAATATGTTATCCATCAAGGAAGAAGATTTCTCTCTGAATGATCTTCTGAAGCATCTGGATGCCGTATATCAGGGTAAGGCTGAAGACAAAAAGCTTCACTTCTCTCTGGATTTTGATGGAACGAATATTGAAGAACATGAAGATGTCTTATTAAAAGGAGACCGGAAGCGTCTTTCACAGATTCTGATTAATCTGCTTGATAATGCCGTGAAATATACAGATCAGGGAGAGTTTTCCCTGCATGTTATGGAGAAATCTCTGAATGATGACAGAGCTGATATTTCATTTTCTGTAAGTGATACCGGTGAAGGAATTCCGGAATCAGAACAGCAGATCATCTTTCAGAAGTATACCCGTGGAAAAGAAGCAGAAGCGTCAAAAGAAGAAGGACTTGGTCTTGGTCTTTCCATTGTAAAGACATTCGTGGATGCCATGCAGGGAACGATTCATCTTGAAAGTGCACCTGGTAAAGGCAGTATTTTTACAGTGCATATTCCATTTAAAAGAAGTATTGTAAACAAACAGGAAGAAAAAGAAGAAACGGAAACACTGCTCTTTACAGGTAAGAAGATTCTGGTTGTGGATGACAGACCGTCAAATATCATGATTATGCGTCATCAGCTAAAGAACAGCGGTCTTTCTGTTGATGAGGCAAATGATGGAATGCATGCTGTAACCATGTGTGAGAAACAATCCTATGATGCATTGATTATTGATTATATGATGCCGGGTATGGATGGTATTGAAACACTGAATACGATTCAGAAAGATGAAAAAGGAAAGAACAGAACAACCTATGCCATTGTCTTCTCCGCTAATGTCACACCTGATGCAGAGAAAATGTATCATGAAGCCGGTTTCTCTGATTTTTTGACAAAGCCTGTTTACTACAAGGAACTTGTAAAGACATTAGAGAGAGCATTCAATATTTCATTGGATGAATCTGATCAGGTTATCAATCGTCTGGAGAAAGCCGGGGTGGATACCAGACTGGGCATGGAATATTCTGATGATGACAAGGATTTCTATCTGGAACTTCTTCATACTTTTGTGAAAGGGTACGATCAGGAAAGATCCGAATTTCTTTCCATGTATGAAAATGTAAAATCTGATGTGAATACAACGGAAAACGGATATGATTCCTGGAAAGAATTCACCCGCATAGCCCATGGTTTTAAAGGAGAACTGCGTTCCTTTGGAGATCAGGCTGGCGCAGATATGTTCTATGCCCTGGAAAACTATGGCAAGTCAGAAGATAAAGAAGGTATTGAGAAAGCTTTGCCGGAAGCTCTGGAACATCTGGATGATTTTGTAAGAGCTGTAAATGGAATCGAGGGATGAGTCATGCTTATATTTATCTGTGATGATGTGGAACCGGACCGCATGCGTCTGGCACACAGTGTAAGGAAATATTGTGAATCCATGCAGGCAGGATATGCTGTATCTGATATAGAGATTAAAGAGTTTTCAGCACCGGATGATCTGTTAAGAGCTTTCCGGACCAAGAATGAAAATCCTGATCTGATATTTCTGGATATTTACATGCAGGGAAAAGATGGCATGGATACTGCAAGGTTACTTAGAAAATGGGGATGTCAGGCAGGTATCATCTTTGTGACAACTTCTGATGAACATGCGATTGACAGTTATGATGTGGACGCACTGTATTATCTGAAGAAACCATATACAAGAGAAAGATTTGCGGCAGCAATGGATAAATGCAGGGATATCTTTCTGAAAAGTGCAGCTTCTTTCACGGTAAATATCAATCGTAAAAAGTATACGATTCCTTATCATGACATCACATATTTTGAAACAACAGGTCATACCGTTACAATTCACAGAACTTCTTCCGAACAGCTTTCCTTTTATTCATCCATGAAGAATATTTCCGGGATGATAAAAGAAGTTCCCGGCTTTGTGGCGGCAGGCAAGAGCTACATTGTGAATATGAACTATGTTGAAAGCTTTCAGGATGGTGTTTTGAAACTGAAGGATGGTACGATGATTCCGGTACCGGTCCGCTCGGTTAAGGATGTGCAGAGTACCCTGGATGCGTTTAAAAAGTGAATATACAGCTGTAGAACCGGCGTGGTAATGCACGCCGGTTTTCATAATGCTTCTGGGTCTGGAAACCATGCAGAATTGTCAGAAAGACTGCATAACTGTAAAAGCACAGATTTTAAATTCCCGTAAAATCATAATCAGAAAAGCATCATAACGATTTCATAAAAAAGATAAGGAGACAGAAAATGGCAGATCAGGTAACAAATTATCAGTGCCCGAAATGCGGTGGTCCGCTTCACTTTGATGGAAAAGCGGGAAAACTGATTTGTGATTATTGCGGAAGTGACTTTGATACAGAAGAAGTAGAAAAATTCTATGCCGAAAAAGATCAGAAGGCAGCCGAGGCAAAGGAAAAAGAAGATGCGAAATGGGAGATCAGTTCCAAAGAAGAAGACTGGTCAGAACATGGCGAAAAGTTCAAGACCTATAATTGTCCGGGATGTGGGGCAGAACTGGTATGTGAGGAATCTACAGCAGTTACCCAGTGTCCGTATTGCGGCAACCCGTCCATCATTCCGGGACAGTTCAAAGGTTCTCTGAAACCGGATTACGTCATACCTTTCAAACTGAAGAAAGAAGATGCCGTAAAGGCTTTAAAAGAACATTACAAGGGAAAGTTCCTTCTTCCTAAAACATTTGCCCAGGACAATCATATTGAAAAGATTCAGGGTGTATATGTTCCTTTCTGGATGTTTGACGGTAAAGCGGAAGGGAATGCTGTCTTTGAAGCAAAGCGTATTTCAACCTATACAAGCGGTGACTACCAGGTAACGGAAACAAAGTACTACAACGTCACCAGGGCAGGATCCTTTACTTTTGAAAAAGTACCTGCGGATGCCTCCAGCCGGATGCCGGATGATCATATGGATTCTATTGAACCATATGACTATAAGGATCTGAAGCCATTCTCTACTGCCTATATGCCAGGGTATCTGGCGGATAAGTATGACGTCAGTATGGAAGAATGTGCCAAGCGTGCAGACAAGAGAGTGGAAAATACTCTTTACAAAGAGTTACAGGATACGGTTAAAGGCTATGACACGGTTGAAAAACGCAGCGGTAATTGTCAGTTGGAAAGAGGTACTGCTTATTACACGCTGTTACCGGTATGGCTGCTGGATACGAAATGGAATGGAAAAGACTTCCTGTTTGCGATGAATGGACAGACCGGAAAGATGGTAGGAGATCTGCCTGTCAACTGGGGAAAATTCTGGCTTACCTTTGTGGTAATTGCTGTTCCTCTTGTGATCATCTTTGTAATGATTGCGTCAAATTTCTAGGAAGGTGAAAGTCATGAATACATTTATTGCCATAGTATTAGCGATAGTCATCGCCTTAGTAGTCTGTATGATTCTCAGAAATCAGATGAAATCAGTCGCTCAGAAACAGGATATGAAAGATTATCTGAAAGGTAATCTGCATCTGACACAGCAGAATGATACATATGTCCGTACAACACAGACACGTACAAAGATTGAAAACAATAATAAGAAATAAAGGAGAAAAACATGGGATTATTCGGTAATGGAAAAAGCTGCAGTATCTGTGGCGGAAAAGCCGGGCTTCTTTCAAGAATGAAGCTTCAGGATGGCGGCTATGTATGCGCAGACTGTCAGATGAAAGTCAGTGATCAGATCCGTATGGATGATTACGGCAGAATGACAAAATCAGACTTTGAGAAATGTCTGAAGGATGCTTCAAACAATGACAAGAAGTATCAGACACAGTTTACAGAAACATACGCCATCACTGCCGGAAGCGGTCATAAGGTATTATCCGTTGATGAAACACATGGATGGTGGGTATGTCCGGAATTCAATCGTCCGATTGTATTCTCATTAGATGAGATCGAAAGCTGGAGTGTAAAGATGGATACAGCTGCGGATTCTGATGACAATCAGGATAAAGGTCTGATGGATATGTTTAATCAGTTTGCCCAGAGCAGTTATCTTGCCTCATTACGGGCTAATCACCCGGAACTTCCATATTGTCCGACCGGTTATCATGCGACAGGTATGAAAGTATATGTCTCTGTCTCTAATCCATATATTCGTGAAGCTGTCATTGATATCTGGAAACCGGGATGGTTCAGTGACAGTAATGAAGACCTTCAGAATGCATATTCCACGGCAATTCAGATGATTGAATATTTCCAGAAAGCAAAGAAACAGGATAATGCACAACTCAAATCATCCGGTTCTTCCTATCAGCGTATGGGACAGTCAGAGACAGCTTCCGAATCAGCTTCTGCAGATCCGACGGCAGAACTTCGCAAATACAAGGGTCTCTTAGATGACGGTATCATCACGCAGGATGAATTTAACGCCAAGAAAAAGCAGTTATTAGGACTCTGAAACGGAAAGGAGAGAAGCAATGCATTCAGATACAAAACATGAAAACAGAGCTATGCGTATCTTAGAAGATATATGGGTTAACAGCTTTCTTGGATTAAAGGTAACCCTGTATGTCATTGTCATCCTGTTCTTTATCATCGGTATCTATGCATTATGCAATGATGGTGTGATACCAGGTATTGTTCTGATGATTGTGAATGCACTTCTCTTTATTCTTTTCAGAAAACTCGACAAAAAGAATGCTGAAAAATTTGATCAGGATTTTGAAGAAATGATCCAGAGAAACAGGAATGAATGAAAGGAGATTAAATGTTTGGCGTAAAAGTAAGAAAAGTAAAAACCAGTCAGGAATATACAATAGAAGAATTATTTGAAGCAATAAAGGATCATAAGTTTTCGGCCGGAACACCAGCTCTGACGAAGCATGGCTTTGCGACCATCATTACATTTCCGCCTCTGGACAGGAAAAACCAGGTATGGATTATGCCGATTAAAAAGAAAGGCACCAGCTTCTCTATCCAGAAAAATGAAGCAGCAGGAATGGGGAATATGGCCGGTAACATGGCATTATCAACATTAACAGGTGGTCTCAGTGACTTCAGTGGATTTGCCGGAAATAAAAACAAGGCCGCAGAAAAACTGGTAGACCTGACGGCAGATGAATTACAGGAAATGAATCTTTAAACATTTTAAAACCATAAACAGATAATAATAATTCAGGAGGAAAAAAGTATGGGTTTAATCAGAGCAGCACTCAGTTCTGCAAATGGTGTATTAGCAGATCAGT
>CAZHUX010000074.1:0-8545 GCA_964535445.1 uncultured Galactobacillus sp.
GACTGCCGTTTTCATCAAGATTAACACCTGTGAATACCATGGCATGATTCATGGCAGACTGTCTTGCGTCAAGCATTTCTGCCTTACTCATATCCAGATGCATATCAAATGTATGCTCATAGTCATTCTGTTCATCATCCCACAGACCTGTATCACGATCACTGTCCGGACCGCAGTCACATCCAAACCATACCGGTTCACCACTTCTGAGCTGTTCTACACAGGCATGTTTGAATTCATCCATTGGTAAGTTCAGTAATGAGATGGCATTGCCGCCTTCTACATTACCAAGATACTTCACTGTAAATGTCTTGTAATATGGCTTATCTGCAGTTGGTCCATTGATGACATTAATATAATCATCTATATCAACACCGAGATACTTTTCATACATCTGTTTAGGTGTGACATGATATTCCGCATGTGCTTTGCCATCCTTGTCATAATATGTAAATGTAAACTCCTTTGGCGGTAAACCGAAGCAGTCCGCAATCAGTGTATAGATTTCAGAAAGAGCTTCCTTACGGATTCTCTCAATCTCTTCAGCATTGCCTTTTGCTTTTCTGGAGTCCATGACAAATTTTCTGAGTCTTCTGTTAAGAAGGCTATTCATTTTAGCTGTATGGGAAGACTGATACGTCTCTGGCATAGCTGTCTTTGGACAGATGCCATACTTCTTGACAAGTGACTGGACCATATTCCACTGTCCGCCATCTCCAACTGCCTGTTCTAACAGGAAACGCATGGTTTCTGAATCCATTGGAGAATCCATTTCCTGTAAAGTACAGTTCATGAACCAGTTTGCTTTTTCCAGCTTGTCATAGAATGCAATATAATTCTGTGAAAGTTCAAAATCCTTGATATTATACTTCTTTGCGATCATCTCTCTTAATACATTCATAGAGGAGAAGATCCAGCAGCGGCCTGACTGTTCCTGATTTGTGACCGGAAGTGTTTTCAGGTCAATTGAGAAAATTGCAGGATTATCTTCAACAGCTTCCAGACGTCTTGAAATTGTACCGATATCATTCTTTGTTAATGCATTTCTGACAACTCTGGCCTTTTCATCCTTTTCATATGTACTTCTTAAAGCATTCAGATCTTTTTCTTCTAATACGTTCATATTTCCTCCTTTTTCTGAATATTGAATCAGCTCTTCCTGTCAAATTCCTGATGACAGGAAGGACATGTAATCGTGATTTTTCCATGTCCCTTTGGGACTCTTGTTATCTGCAGACAATGCGGACATACATAATACCTGTGCTTATGATCTTTCAATGAAGACAGGCATGCACGAAAGTGTCTGCGGATATATAACAGAACATGCAGGAATGTATCATTCTCCTTTGTTCTTCTGACAATGTTTTTTGAAAACATGCGGTATATTGCAAAAATAAAGAGAATATCCGCAATCACCGCAAGGATATACAGACGCGGCATAAAAGCATCTATGATTGATAAGACAAGACCAAGGAATATCAAAAAGCGGCTCAATTGGTCGGTACCATATCTGCCATACATGAATTTCATCAGCTTCGTCATTAATTTATTCATATAACTACTCCCGCTACAGTAGACCATTATACTGTTATAAGAAAAAAATGAAATGAGAATGACCTTTTTATCAGACATAAAAACGGATAAAGTACAGTTGTACCTTATCCATAAAATCAATTCGGTTTACGCTTTATTTCTTTAGCAATGACAAGCAAACGGATATCCGGATTATCCCTGACGCATGTCTGCAGGATACAGAAATAGTCTTCCTGATGCAATGCCTGAAATGGTTTTATGCAGTTCATCTTATCCGCATACGCAATCCACTTTTCAAATGCATCCGGATCTTCAAAATGAGAACATCTCTGATCAAAAGCATGTGTACGTATGTCATAGCGCATGACATGCGTAATTTCATAAGACCTGATTTCATGTTCCAGTAAAAGAGAAAAGGATCTGTTTTTTTCATATGTATCCTGACTGGTCAATGTGGTTAATGGGGAAAACATACTTGTCTGATCATAAAATACATTATGTCCATACAGGAGTATCCCCTGATTGTACAGTCTGTCCTGCTGATCCATGAATACCGTCCCGCAGGAATTCTCTTTGCCAAGAAAATCTGTATGCAGGTATTTTTGATTGTTTACAGTCTGCACGACTGGTAAAGCAAGCAGATTGTTTTCAAAACTAAGCCATCCGATAAAATCAGAATTTATATCATGCATGCTTTTCCAGGCAGTATGAGAAGAAGACGGCATGTCTTTATTAAGATCATAAACAATCTTCTTCTCCTTTATGACATCACTTTTTACCTGTATCTGAGGGATTGCATACAACAGTATCAATGTACATATTCCTGCCATGAGGGAAAGAATTACATATATGTTTTTCTGTTTAAACATAGACATACAATCAGACTGCACATGAATGCGCCCATCCATTCCATCCATGTGATACGTCTGATAGAGGCAGCACCTGTATCGACTTCTGCCGTATCCAGTATTTCTACCGGTATTGGATCATCTTTAACGAATCCCTGTTCGTTTTCGGCATAAATATGGAATGCTTCATTATTGATGGTGTATCCTTCCGGAGCCTTTGTTTCCTTAACGTAATATCCTTCTTCTGTGTATGGAAGTACAAATTCTGCATATCCGTCTTTATCCGTTGTATAAACAAATTCCGTGCCATTCTCATCAGTTACAGGCTGATGTGTACTGTTGTCGTAAACCTTCACCTCACAATTGTTAAGACTATGATTGATATGATCGGCATCTGCCTTATGAATGCGAATGAAAATATCTGCTGGTTTATCTGCCATAACAATGCATTGCGGCTGTGTCTCTGTACCGGTTACTGTAAAGATGACATCTTCTGCTTTTTCATAGCCATGTGGTGCTTTATCTTCATGAAGAATATATGTTTCTCCACCCTTGAGTAATGTACTGATCTCTCTTCCTTCTGTGTCTTTATTCACACCTGTCTTCTCTTCATCAGATATCAGTGAACAAATCACATTTCCATAAGTATCCCATATGGATAACTCTGCCCCGGCAAGAGGTGTTCCTGTATCATCCGTTTTCAGGAAAGAAAGGGCAACTGTTTCATCCACCATATTGATGATACTGGCAGATCCATTGCCTTCTAATGGCACGGTAAACTGTATTTCTGCGGCCTGATGGATACCGGTAATCCATTCTGTTTCAGAAAGGATGTATGTTGTGCCCGCAGTCAAAGAAGATAATACATGCGGCTTGTCATCTGTATCCCATTCTTCAATCAATGTACCGCTTTCCCTGTCCTTTACCTGCAGATGAACACCGGTAACAGCTTTGTTATGATCATCCATCTTGCATACTTCATAACGGATTGGATGATCCATCATGGATATTGTGACCAATTCATCTTTTTCTAGTTTCAGAGGAACGGTAAAGGAAACTTCTGAACTCCGGTAATATCCACCTGGTGATAAAGTTTCTCTGATCCGGTAAGAATGACCGGCATGAAGCAAAGAAGATATTTCATGTACATCGGTTATGGAATCCCACTCATCTAATACATTTTCACTGTCTGCTTCTAATAACTGCAGATGAGCAGAGGCAAGTGGATTACCGTCTTCATCTGTTTTCATTACAGCATAGCGGATCGGTGCATCTTTCATGGTTACAGTTGGAATTTCAGATGGATTCTGATTTTTCTGAACTGTAAATTCAATATCTTCTGACTGATAGAAACCGTTAATTGTTTCTGTTTCCTTCAGGATATATGTTTTCCCTTCTTCCAGAAGATAGCCGGCTTCAATATCCTGATCTGGTAATGTTTTCCAGCTTCCGACTGGTTTACCGGTTTCTTTATCAAAGATTTCAAGTACAATATCGGCTAATGGATTACCATCTGTGTCTGTCTTTCTTATTTTATAGAGAATATTACGATCAATTGCCTGAATGTGTACTGGTTCACTGGTACCATGTTCAGGAACCTGAAAGGAAACATCATCAGCCAAGTAATGACCGGCTGGCGCCTTTGTTTCATGCAGAAGATAGGTATGTCCCGTAATCATGCCGTTCAATCTTTCAGATGCTTCGGTAGTAACAAAGGTCTGAATCAGTTTTTTACCTTCCGTAATGTCATACAGTTCCATCTCGGCACCGGCAACAGGAATGCCATTTTCATCTGTTTTATCAGCCAGATAGATAATACTGTTATCCTGGGCGGTAATTGTGATAATGGAATCATCATGATAGTCAGGGACTGTAAACAGTTTCTCTTCCATGGTATATCTGCCATCCGGGGTTCTTGTTTCAATGAGACGATATGTATGTCCCCTTTCAAGCTGTCCGGTTACAGCTGGTTCTATACCGGTCGTAAAACGGTATACTTCCCGGTTATTATCATTTACATCCTGAATCACCAGTTCTGCTTTCTCAACCGGATCCCCTTTCTCATCAACCTTGGCAAAACGATAAGTAATATGATTATCAACAAGTTTCAGATCAGTCATTTTATTGTCTGAAGGAGCATGATAAGGAACAGTAAAGTTGATGTTTTCGGCCAGATAATACTTAGTAGACGCATTGTTTTCGACAATGGCATAGGAATGTCCTACATGTAAGTAAACACCGATACTGCGGGGATTACCATCCGTGATCCATGGATTGCCATATGCATCCTTCATTTCGACAAGAACTGCATTTCCATTAGTAACATCATAAAGTGCCAGTTCTGCCCCTTTGACACTCCTGCCGTTTTCATCTTCTTTTAAGACCTGATACTGGATTTTATCATCATTTGTCATGACTATCCGGTCATCCGGATAACTGTCTGCGGTTATGGTATAAGATTCTTCTTTGCAATAATAACCGTCTGGAGCATCTGTTTCTGAAAATGTATATGTATTGCCTACTGTCAGGTTTATCGGATGTCCCAAACCATCTGTAGTCCACTCTGATACCTGCTGACCATTGGTACTGACATAAATAGCAGCACCAGACATGCCATTTCCATTTTCATCAACTTTTTCAAATGTAATCGGACGATCCCTGACGGATAGAGAAACAGATGCCTTTTTTACAGATACATCTCCTGATACGATCAGTTTCTGGGCATCCGGCTTTTTCTCGTTTCCATACAGCATGATCGGTACATCCGCAAATCTGTTTGTATGGATTTCTGACTGCCAGGAAGCACTTCCCTGTACATCTGCCTTGTCGCAGCGCACATAGAACACGCCATCTGTATCTGCCGGATTAACTTCCTGATTGTTTTCATTCAGAAATACCAGATTGTTTTTCTCTATCTGCTGATAGGAAGATAATGCATGATTGCGATCCGTTATCCGGTACAGTCTTTTGGCAACAATATCCGCATGTACATCATTACCAGTACTGGCAAGATCGACATTATCAGTCATATCATGAATCACAAAATCAGGCGTTTTACGATAATTATCGATAGAATCTCTGATTTCCTGTTCTGCAGCTTTAACAGTATTGTTATTGCTGCCCCAGTCTACATATGTAGCACCGACTTCTTTCCAGATGATAGATTGCGCTGCCGCATAATACACATTATCACTGCGGCCTGTATAACCCTGTCCAAAAGCACTGGCCAGAATGATAGTCTCTTTCCCTGCAGCATCCACGGCATTCCAGTCAGCCATTGCCTGAGAGGCATAAACATCATCATAGCTGATCATAATGCCAGGTTCTACGCAATAGGCCTGACGGCCGTTATACATCTTGTGGGTTAATCTTGCGGATGATAATACGCCGGCCTTATTACGAACCGAGTAGTAATAATTGGTTCGCTCGGAACAATCTACTGCATCCGCATTGACAATATTTGTACCAGTCAATGAAAAGCAGATTGCCAGAGCTGTTAATACACGGAGTAGTTTTTGTAATTTCTTTGAGATTATGAATCTTTTTCTCTTGTTATAGAACATAACGTTCACCTCGTTTCTGTTCATATATATGGAGAAAAAATGCAAAACCCTCAAAAATCATAAAAAAACTGACATTATTTTTTCTAATGTCAGTCATTAATTTAAATATTAAGTGTTTTGCCAGTAATGATATGATAAGCCTCAAGATATTTTGAGATAGTCTTATCAATAACATCCTGCGGCAGATTATAATCACTGTCCGGATGCTGTTTCAGCCAGTCTCTTACATACTGTTTGTCAAAGGATGGCTGACTGTGACCTGGTTCATAGCCTTCTGCTGGCCAGAAACGGGAAGAATCAGGAGTGAGCATTTCATCACCTAAAATGATTTCACCATCTTCATTTAATCCTAATTCAAACTTTGTATCGGCGATGATAATGCCTCTGTCTCTGGCATAGTCTGCACATTTCTTATATAAAGCAATTGTGTAATCCCTGATCTTTTCAGCATATTCCTGACCATGTCCAGGGAATACTTCGGAAAGAACTTCCACCGAACGTTCAAATGAAATGTTTTCATCATGATCTCCAAGATCAGCCTTGGTAGATGGTGTGTAAATAGGCTCAGGCAGCTGATCACATTCCTTTAATCCTGCCGGAAGCTGAATACCGCATACTGTTCCATCTTTCTGATAAGAAGCCCATCCGCTGCCAGTGATATAGCCGCGGACAATGCATTCAATTGGAATCATTTTCAGTTTCTTGCATAACATGGAATTTCCATCAAACTCTGGCTTTCTGAAAAACTCAGGCATGTCATTCACATCTGTAGAAATCATGTGATTTTTGACAATATCTTTTGTGTAATCAAACCAGAAGCGTGACATCTGTGTTAATACTGTACCTTTTTTAGTGACTTTGTTTTTCAGAATGACATCAAATGCGGAAATACGATCTGTCGCTACCATTACGAGATTATCGCCAATATCGTAAATCTCACGTACTTTGCCTTCTTTAACCGGTGTGTATTCTTTCATCTTCTCCTCCATCTGATTGAACAGGAGAATTATAGCATCAACCTTATGATGTTTTTAAAGGAATTCTATGATTCAGCCAGTATATGTATCAGATGAATCGTTTCCAGGAAGTGTATGTTCTTGCTGAGAATTGTCATTTCCAGATGACATACCTGCGCTTTCAACTAACTCTACCTTAATGTCTTTTTCTTCCTGATCACGCAGAACTGTAACTTTTACTGTATCACCCGGTTCTTTTTCAGAAAGGAATGACTTGATTTCCTCAACGCTGGATACACTAGTTCCATCCAGTTTTTCAATGATATCACCTGTCTGTATACCGGCTGATTCTGCCTTGGAATTATCTGAGAATCCTTCTACGACAACACCATCATCTGTACTTGTTACGATAACGCCAAGGGCAGCGCTGGTATTATCGGTTTCGGGCTGACCAGGGAAACCTCCGAAATCCCCTTTAAACTGAGGCATGTTTTCCGGTGAATTTTCCTGAGATGAAACTGGTTCATCTTCTCTGGCATGTGCATCATATGCCAGCCATCCGCCGCCAAATCCACATAACCCGCAGATTACAAAGATAACGATATACTGCAGTATCTTTCTGCCAGTGATGCTGTGTTTCTTTTTACCCTCTACCGTTATTGTCAATGGCTTCTTTGGAGAAGTGGAAGCTGTTTTTGTGTCATTCTGTAATTGACTGGTATCTGTCTCATTATGCATTGTCTGCGTGTTCTCAGATGCTGTATTCTGATTTTCAGACTGTACTGACGTTTCTGCTTTCGCTGATTCAGAATGATTTACATCTTCTGCATGATTATCAGATGCAGGTACGTTATTCATATTTGTGTTTTCTTCATTCATGATCGATCATCCTTTCTTTTTCATGCATATATAACATACTGTTCTTGTGTGAACATTAATTGAAGAAACAGAAAAGATTCTCTGATACAATAGAGCACGTTGGAGAATAAGAATGGAAAATAAATCAGTTATATTTGATCTGGATGGTACATTAACAGATTCTGGTGAAGGGATTATCAAAAGCGTTCAGTATGCTTTCCGTACATTAGGTATGGATGTTCCTCCTTATGAGCAGTTAAGTGTCTTTATCGGTCCCCCATTATCAGAGACCTTTCCTAAATTCGGCGTAAAAAAAGAAAGAGTAGATGAGGCAATTGCAGCTTTTCGTAAAAGATATCTTGTCAAAGGAAAGTTTGAAAATAAACCTTATCCGGGTATAGAAAAACTGCTTGGAGAACTGAATAAAGCAGGCTGTCATTTATATGTTGCAACTTCAAAAGCCGAACCGGTAGCCCTGGAGATTCTTTCAAAATTTCATTTAACAGATTATTTTGTACAGATTGCCGGTGCTTCTATGGACCGCACAAGAGAGACAAAGTCTGCCGTGATAGCCTATCTGTTAAGTACGCACCATATTCAGGCAGAAGACTGCATTATGGTTGGCGATACGGCATATGATGTAACGGGTGCGAAAGAGAACGGCATACCATGTATCGGGGTATCCTGGGGATATGGAAAAAGTGAAGATATGATAAAAGCAGGAGCTGTCGACATAGCTGATACAATGGACCAGTTAAAAGAAAAGATCATCGGTTAAGAGTCATTC
>CAZHUX010000075.1:0-8347 GCA_964535445.1 uncultured Galactobacillus sp.
ACTTACTACCAGCCTGAAGGATGGTATGAGTGCTGATGAATTCCAGAATAATTTCCGTGAATTGATTAAGCCGATTACTGATGACGATCAGATTATTCTGTTAGCTGATATTCTGGGCGGTTCACCACTGACAAAGGCATTGGAAGTGTTGTCCGAAAGAAATCTTCTGGACAAGAGCTTAGTCTTAACTGGTATGAACATGCCGATGGCTATGACAGCTGTTATCATGAAAGATAATATTGATGACAGAGATCAGCTCAGAGATACAATTCTCAACGAAGCAAAGAGTGCTGTTGGTGAGTTTGTGACAACATCATCCACAGATGATGATGACGATGATCTTTAATTAGTAAAAATCGTGTTAAAAAATATCAGATGAGAGGAGATAAAAAACATGATTACATTTATGCGTGTCGATGACCGTATCATTCACGGTCAGATTATTACCCGCTGGTCCAAGGAATATCCTTGTGACGGCATCATTGCAGTAAATGATAAGGCCGCAACAACACCTGTTCTGGCACAGTCCTTCAAGGCTTCTACAGAAAAGAAAGTCTTCGTATGGACACTGGATCATTTCTTAGAGAAGGCTGACAAGGTTACATCTTCTGCCAAGAATTACTTCCTGATCACAAAGAATCCGATTGATATGGAAAAGATTCTGGTTGAGCATAACTTTGTACCAAACAATGTCAAGGAACTGATTATCGGACCTTGCAATGACAGACCTGGTGCAGTAAAGCTTGGTAACAACCAGTCCATCACTCAGGAAGAGGCTGATGCTCTGGAGAAGATTTACAAGAAGGGCTATAAGATTGAATTCGCATTAGTTCGTGAAACAGCAATTGGCAGCTGGGAGAAGTTCCGCGGTCAGTTCGGTTACACAGACTAAAGGTTCTATATAAATTAATTTGTTCTAATCTGGTTTGATTGGAGGAGAATTCAAATCAGGGAGGAAAATAAGAAAGGGGTATGGATTTATGACTATTTCTTGGCTCCAGGCTGCGTTATTAGGTATTATGTCGATGTGTGCAGCATCAACAATTGCCTGCCTGGGTACAACTATTGGTAACTATACATTGAACCGTCCTCTGATCGCATCCTTATTCGTTGGTTTAATCCTTGGTGATGTTAAGGGATGCATCGAGATTGCGATTCCAATGCAGGTTATCTACATCGCACTTGTTACACCTGGAGGAACTGTCGCAGCTGACCTGCGTGCAGTATCCTACATCGGTATTCCGCTTGCTTATGCAACTGCTAAGAATCAGGGATTGGATTTAGGCGGTTCAGAAGCATATGGCCTTGCTGGTTCTATTGGTGCTCTCGTTGGTACAGTCGGTACTGTACAGTTCTATGGCACAGCTATGATGAACCTCGTTTGGCAGCACATTGGCTGGGCACAGCTGGATAAGAAGAACTTTGGTATCCTGACAGCAGTTGAAACATGGATGCCTCTGATCTCCCACTTCCTGATTTCCTTCCTTCCGATCATGCTGATCGATAAGGTAGGTATCGATGCTGTTAATAACTTCAAGACAGCTCTGCCAATGGATTCCTGGTACATGAAGTCATTGTTCACAATTGGCTCACTGCTCCCTGCAGTTGGTATCGGTATCCTGCTAAACTCTGTCGTTACAAAACCTACAGACCTGATCTTCTTCGTATTTGGTTTCACAATTGCAAAGTCTATGGGTCTGACACTGATCGCTGCTACAACAGTTGGTCTCGTAATCGCATTCTTCTCTTATGAGATGAAGATGAATGCTCTTGAGGCTAAGAAGGCTGGTCCTGCAGCAGCTGCTGATGATGATGAGGAGGATATTTAATCATGGCTGATAACGAAAAGAAAATCTCGAAGGCTACGTTAAACAAGTCCTTCTGGCGTTGGTTCTATGGAAACCTCACATGCTTTACACAGGAACATATGCAGACATTCGGCTACATGTGGTCTATGCTTCCTATCATTCAGGAACTCTATCCTGATGATACGGATGTTCAGAAAGAAAAGCTGATGACGTATTCCCCATTCTTTAACACTGAACCACAGATTGGATCTATCGTTGTAGGTATCACAGCAGGTCTTGAAGAGTCCCGTGCAAATGGTGCTCCTGATATCGATGATGAAATGATCAATGGTATCCGTGCTGGTCTTATGGGCCCGCTCGCTGGTATTGGTGACTCCCTGATTGTAGGTACATATATTCCTATTCTGCTTGGTATCGCTTTAGGTCTTTCTACAGGCGGTTCCGTCCTTGGTATCTTCTTCTACATTATCGTTTGGAACGTAACATCTATCTGGTTCCAGAGAACAATTTACTTCAAGGGCTATGAGCTTGGTGGTAATGCCGTCGAAGTTATCGTCGGTGACAGAGCTACTGCATTCCGTGAGTCCGCTATCCTGCTTGGTCAGGTTATCGTCGGTGCTATGGGCGCTTCCTGGGTATCCATTACAACTTCCGTACAGCTGGTTGCTGCTAACAAGGAAGCTAAAACAGATGCTGTTCTGTTACAGGACAAACTCGATGGTGCATATCCTGGTGTTCTGACAATGCTCTTCATTCTTCTTGTATGGTGGTTACTGTCCAAGAAGAAGATGCCTGCAGTCAGAATCATGCTCCTGATGGTTGTTATCGCAATCGTCGGCGTACTGATCGGCTTCTTCGATCCAGGATTAAGTTACTAATCCGGGTAAAAAAACCGAATAAAAAAACTCTGTCTGTTCTCCCGGACAGAGTTTTTTAATATAATGATAGGGAGTATTTAATTGGAGAAGTAATACATGAACAGAAAAGAAAGAACTGAATTAAAAGCATCCATTGAACAGGAAAGTGTACTTCTGAACAGAGTAAAGTCCTATGTACAGTATGGCGGAATAGTAGCTATGGTATCCATTATCTTCTTATTTACTTTCTTAAAGGAACCGGGAACGTGGCATACTGTTGATCTTGTTGTCGCAATCATCAGCACGATTTTCTTTGTCTTCAGTTTAATCAGTTACCTCAATGGCAGAAAGCATCTGATGAAGAAACTGAATTTACTGGATTCTAATAAATAGCTGATAAATATACTTGTTTTTGCAAAGCCTATTTATGATCAGTAATAGGAGGCAGGAATATTCCTGACAACAATCAGAAACTGGCTGTGGTCAGTGAATCCAACCGTGAACTGAAGCGCTTATGGGTCAGAAACAGATGCAGTAGTACTTCTTAACTCCGTATTAAAAAGTCATCCCTAAGGATGGCTTTTTCTGTGCTTACTCATCTCTGTTCTTACGTGCTTCACCAAGTTCATCAACAAGCTCATTAAACTGTGCTTCGTTGTACTCTCTTGGATTCTTCTTGCCTATTTCTCCACCTGTATAATCAGAGTTATAGGTATTCAGTACCTGTTCATAGAATTCATGGACTTCATCATCATCTTCGTCATCATAGACTTTGCCGCCAAACAGAGCCTCCGGATGTGCTTCTAATACATCCTTCTTTAATTCTCTGGCACCTTGTCCTTCTACCCAATGACCATCCGGTCCGACAACACGCAGATCTTTATTGATATGTTCATGACCAGGCATGAACTTGTCAATCATCATGAAGTAGCACATCTCTTCGGCATACCATGATAATTTGAAGGCATCCGAACAATAAGGATAATTGTCAGCTAATACCTGGGCTGTCATCGGGGTAAAGATAAACCATGGACTGCCGATGGACATGAAGTCATCCAGCTTTCTTCTGATATGCAGAAGATTCAGGAAAGAAGCCCAGCGTTTGGTACGGTTCTTGACATGCTTGCTGGTAGGGAAAGTCAATACGTTTGTAAACGTATAATACTTTAAAGTATTCTTTCTTAACTTCGGATCATCTTTCTCGGTATGATCTACATAGTAGTAATCACCCGGATTATCTTCCAGGAATTTAACAATCTCTGTTCTTGTCTTTACCGGTAACATGCCCGTAGTCAGATTAATGTAATAATCAAAGTGGGCATCTTCATATTCCAGAGCTTCCTTCATCTGAATCAATGTACCACGGGCCAGGGACATATCTCCTTCCTGGGCAAATTCCTGGGTATGGGATACATGCACTCTCGGATCATCTCCGAATGCGATGGTTACGGAATCTCTTGTCTTTTCATCATTGACCATGATGAAGCAGTGATCACCCTGACGTACCAGTTCTTTTAAAACAGGTACAATATCGTAATAATAGTGATCGGAAAACATTAAATAAGCTATCTTCATATGAAAGTATTATATCGTATTTGAACTACAGTTTCTCTTATCTTTGATTCTTTTTTTCGCCTGACTGTCATATAATACTCTGGTGCGCAGTTCTGAAAAAACAATGGACATGGTTCATGGTCCATTATTGAAAAACATATTAATCTTTTCCCTTCCGTTAATGGCTGCTAATTTATTACAGATAGCCTTTAATGCGGCAGATACAATTGTTGTCGGCAAGTTTTCAGGAAAGATTGCCTTAGCTTCCGTAGGAGCTACCGGACCATTGGTCAATCTTTTAACGTCTTTGTTTACCGGTCTTGCCATAGGTGCCAATATCGTCATTGCAAGAGAAATCGGACGTGATCAGAAAGAGAGAATCTCTGTTTCTGTTCATACAGCTGTTTTACTGGCATTGATCAGCGGCATTATTATGACCATTGCAGGTCTTGGCTTATCTTATGCATTATTAGCTTTTATGGGTACACCTGCCAATGTCATTGGCGGGAGTGTATTGTATATGCGCATCTACTTCCTTGGCTCCATACCATTATTACTGTATGACTTCTGTGCAGCAGTATTACGTGCCAAGGGAGATACCGCAAGACCTACGATCTATATGACCGTATCCGGCATATTGAATATTATTCTGAATCTTTTCTTTGTCATAGTTTTAAAGATGAGTGTAGCCGGGGTTGCGTGGGCTACAGTTATATCCGAGACAGTTTCTGCCGTGTTAGTTGTCATAGACTTAATGCATCAGAAGGATGATACAAAGCTGGTTCTTTCTCATCTTCATGCGGATGGAAATGTGATGAAGGAAATCATGAGAATCGGCATACCGGCAGGATTACAAACCATGCTGTGGGCTGTCTCCAATATGGCCGTACAGTCAGCGATCAATTCCTTCGGGGCTGTAGCCGTTGCAGGTAACAGTGCAGCTCAGAACATAGAAAGCTTTGTCTATATCGGCATGCAGGCATTCTCACAATCTGCGATAACCTTTACTTCCCAGAATGCCGGTGCAGGAAATCCTGATCGGGTCAAAAAAGTCATGTGTACCGTTACAATACTGGTGAGTGTGACTTCACTTGTGACAAGTCTGATACTGTGGAGGTTTGGTGACTTCTTCATGCGTTTCTATACCAATGATCAGGATGTAGTAGATGCAGGGAAGATCCGTTTGTTCTATGTTGTACTGTTCTTATTCCTTAACGGTATGCTGGATGTTCCGGCTAACAGTATGAGAGGTATGGGATATTCCACTACTCCGACCATCATCATGCTGATCAGTATTGTCGGAGTCAGACTGTTATATATCTCAACTGTCTGGAATGCCCATAAAACATTAGAAGTACTGTATATGTGCTTTCCACTATCGTGGCTTATCTCTCTTGTGATTATGTTTACGGTATGGTGTGCCGTATACCGGAATTTCAAAAGAAAAGTGCAATATTCTCTGAATTAATCCACAATTTTAAAATAACCGTGTTATTATAAATGTTCCCGCTGACGGGCATCCGGGCAGCTGGATAGAAAAGAGTGAGAATCATGTTTACACAGATCTATTCAATCCAGACACCTGAAGAAGCATTGGCATGTATAGATGCAGGCGCCGATCGTATTGGTGTACTGGTAGGCAGACCCGGTGGAAAGTTTCCATGTGCAGTAAGTGAAGAAACCTGTCTGGATATATACCGGGCTATTGGAGACAAAGCAGTCAAGGTATTGATTTCCGTCAATAGTGACCCGGAGGAAATTATTGCCGAGACCGAAAGACTGCATCCGGATGTTCTGCATTTATGCGCAGAGTATGATGGCAATGCGGCATTTAAAAAGGAACTGAATGAAAAAGTTCCGGGAGTCAAGCTTATGGAGGCAGTAGGTGTGGAAGACCACAGTGCTGTTGAAGAAGCTGTCAGGAAAGCACAGTTTGCGGATATCCTGATATTGGATTCAGTATCCAGATATGTTCCGGGCGTTGGCGCAGCTGGTGTGACACATGACTGGTCGATTGATAAAGAGATTGTTCAGAGAGTGAATATACCGGTTATTGTGGCTGGCGGACTGGGACCGGATAATGTTGAAAAAGTCATTGAAGAAGTGCATCCGGCAGGCGTAGACAGTCTGACCAAGACCAGTATCAAGGAAAATGGTGTGATTGTCCGTAAGGATATTGATAAAGTCAGAGACTTCTGTAACAAGGCAAAGAAGTATAACTGATATATAAAAAGATATTGCAGGATTTACAGTTGTTAAGTAATCAGGCAATATCTTTTTTCTTTCTGAGTAACCAGACATCTGAATCATATGGCTGCGTTGGGACAAAGTCTTCTTCATTCAGATGCTCTACTTTATCCATATCAAAGTCATTCTGATATGGTGTTAAATCAGTGCCGCTTCTTACGCAGACGACAGCTCTTTTGAATTCCTTTCCTTTCAATATATCCAGAAGCTGTTCTGTCATCGTATAAGGAAGCGAAGAGAAGATCTTTTCGGCATCCAGATCTTTTAAAAGATCCATCGCATCCATTTCCAGGATATCTATGTGAGAATGCATACCGAAGCGATGTCTCAGCAGCTTGCATAAGTTTTCATCCAGATCATTCAGATACAGGTGACGACAGTGCGGCATTCTTTCTGAAATCGTTCCTTTACCTGCGCCTAACTCCAGTACTGTATCAATCGGATGAATATCTCCGGCTTCAACAAACTTGTCTATCTTATCCGGATTGCTTAAAAAGTATTGGTCTTTATTTTCCATACCGCAGATATTGTAACATGGATTATTGTCTTTGCATCAGATAATAGGAGCCATGCCCTATGAATACAGGCAGATGGGTATCATTTGTGATAAAGGTTACCGTTCCATCTTCATTCTCCATGAAGTATCCCTGATAGGTAATACGGAATGTGTAATATTGTTTTGTAAGACCTGCAGTATAGCTGTTCTGGATAGAGAATACTGCCTGGCAGGTTCCATCATCATTCTTTTCATAATAGAGGAATTGTGGATCGGATACGGTTAATGTTTCCTTGCCAAAAGATACCTTCCATCCCATGTTATCTAATTCATTATGTAATCTTGTTAATAAAGCATCAGATGTGTTCTGAAGAGTCTGCTTATCAATCTTATCTGATGAAACAGGATGACTCTTCATTCTGATTTCTTTCTGATAATGACCAGGTTCAATCTCATAGCCTTCTTCATGCATCTTCTGTGTATCTGCATTTGCATAGAGCGTAACTTTATCTTTATCAATTGTATATTGATAGGTAACCGGTAAATCTTTAATGGTATCGGAAGGCGTAATCGTGATGTCAGATCCATCTTCATTCCACTCTACCCGGATATCCTTGAACGGATCTACAGGTTCATAATCGGATAATCCCATTACGGTATACTCTTTTACATCATTCTGTAAGGTAATATGGGAATTCTTCGCAGCCTGAACATTGTATGTGCATACATAAGTCATTTCCATGCCATTGGATAAATGATCCGTCATATCGCTCTTGCAATGAATGGAGTCAATCAGAGTCTCTAAATCAGAGGTATTGTCAGTTTTTAAACGTTTAGTAAGATTCTGAATTGCTTTGTATTCCGGATGGAATCCTTCTTGTAATCTTCCATTACCGTTCTGACCGGTAAAGACAGGAACGGTATCGTCAATCAAAGAGACTGGCATTCTTTCATCAATGTAGTGAAACAGACTGTTTCCCAATGTAACAGATAAGCATGCACAGAGAATAATAATCAGAACTCTGACACAGCGAAAAACGATCCATTCCGGATCTTTCTTTTTTAAGATCTTTCTGATTTCATGATCAGACAGTTTCTCTGTGTCCCTGCTGAATTCTGACTTTCTGCCCATACTTCCTCATTTTTTTAAAGATGCTAATGCTTTTAACAGGTCCTCTTCTGTAATGGTGCTTTCCTTTGAATCTTCAGATGCATGAATTTCAAAAGGAATGCGCTTTTCACGTACAACCGTACGGGCAAAGATGTTGAAGGCAGTGGTTGCACTCATACCCATGTCTTCACAGATTTCATCGAATTGTTTTTTCAGGTCTGTATCCATCCGGATACTGAAAGTAGCTTGTGACATATCAATACCTCTTTTATTT
>CAZHUX010000076.1:0-7769 GCA_964535445.1 uncultured Galactobacillus sp.
CTAATGCCAGTTCACCATTCTGCATAGCCGGGCCATCAGCCAGAATATCACCGGCCTTGACCTTTTCACCATCCCAGACAATCGGTCTCTGGTTCAGACATGTAGAAGCGTTGGATCTTGTGAACTTGACCAAATCATATGTATGTTCATTGCCATCATCTTCTGTGACAACAATCTTGCATGCATCAACATATGTGACAACACCATCTGCCGTAGCGACAATTGCCGCACCAGAATATCTGGCTACAGCGTGTTCCATACCGGTTCCTACATATGGAGAATGCGGGTTCAGTAATGGAACTGCCTGTCTCTGCATGTTGGCACCCATCAGGGCTCTGTGACCATCATCGTTTTCCAGGAAAGGAACACATGCGGTAGCGACAGATACAACCTGACGAGGGGATACATCCGCATAGTCAACATCCTTGCGGTCAACCATGACGGTTTCACCCGCAATTCTTGCGACAACCTGATCACCGACCAGCTTGCCATCCTTGACTTCATCTACCTGGGCAATGACATGATCATATTCTTCACTGGCATCCATATAGACAACATCATCTGTTAAAGTGCCGTCTTTCTTAACCTTACGGTATGGTGTTTCAATAAAGCCATATTCATTAACCTTGGCATAAGTTGTCAGGTAGTTAATCAGACCGATGTTCGGTCCTTCAGGTGTTTCAATCGGGCAGATTCTTCCATAGTGAGAGTTATGAATATCACGTACTTCGAAACCTGCACGTTCTCTTGTTAATCCACCAGGACCTAATGCAGAAATACGTCTCTTGTTGGACAATTCGGCAAGCGGGTTCTCCTGATCCATGAACTGGGAAAGCTGGGAAGAAGAGAAGAACTCACGGATAGCTGCTGTTAAAGGTCTTGTATTAGTAAGCTGCTTAGGAGTCAGACCTGCCACATCACTGATGGACATTCTTTCCTTAACAACTCTTTCCATTCTGGATAAACCGATACGGAACTGATTCTGAATCAGTTCACCGACTGTTCTGACACGTCTGTTTGCCAGCATATCGATATCATCCTGTGTACCAACACCATCCAGCATTGTCAGCTGATAGTTATACAGTGCATACATATCACTCATTGTGATCGTATGCTTGTCATTCAGAGGATCAATACCAATCAGATTGACAACTGTACCTTCTGCTGTCTTGACCTTGATTTCCTGTACGGCTGCACCAACAAGCCATAAGGATACATTGTCATTGTTTGTAGCTTCAGAAACAATAGCTTCCTTACGTGCTGTTGTCAGCTTTTCAACCGGCTGATCCGGCAGATATCTTCCAACCAGATATTCACCATCTTCATCACAGAGATCTGCGCCATTCTCTGTAGCTCTGCCAATCACATACATACGGGATCCGTAATTCAGAACTGCATTGACATTGTCATTATTAACCTTAACTTCCTGGGCAATAATACCAGTGTAAACAGTAACCTCAGAGAATTCCTTGGCAATCGCTTTGGCATCTTCTAATGTCAGTACTGTACCTTCTTCAAACTGTGTGCTTTCCTTCTTGCCATTGAGATCTGTCGCAAGAATTCTGCCTACCAATGCATATGTATCCTTGGTAGAGACAACAGCTGTATTCGGATGAGAGAATCTGTGCACAAAAGGCAGAGCCTTCATCATAACGCCCTTGTTAATCTCATCACGCAGTTCATTGCGCTTGTTCTTGTCAATCATGACATTCTTCTTGGCTAATACCTTGCCATTAGCTCCAATCAGATCCTGGGCAAGAGTATGTCCTTCCATACGGTCAAGAATGTTCAGCTTCTTTCTGACCTTATAGCGTCCGGCCTTGGTCAGATCGTATCTTCTGTAATCGAAGAACTTCGCATCCATTAATGACAATGCGCCATCGACTGTCGCAATTTCATCTGCACGCTGGTTTTCATAAACTGTTAATAAGGCATCATTTGTTGTATTTGTCTTATCTGCGTCCAGTGTATTGCGGATTTCTTCATAGTTACCGAAGACAGAAGTATACAGAAGCATGTAATCATTCTGGAACTCGCGTTCTTCCTGATCTACGATGACATCCTTATGTACATCCATGCCCAGTGACTTCAGGAACTTCTGCATATTGGTTGTATCGTAGGCATCTTCACCCTTTTCAAGATTCAGGGACATGCCGATTGACTTGAACAGAATTGTAGAAAGAATCTTTCTTCTGCGGTCAATTGATACATTCATAATGCGTCCAAGAGCTGCCTTCTTATCATCACTCATGAACTCCAGCCAGGTTCCACGGGAAGGAATCAGCTCGGATGAATATGTATCCTTGCCGGTCTTGTCTTCTGTAGATACATCAAAGTATGCTCCAGGTGATCTTACAATCTGAGATACAATGACACGCTCTGCGCCATTGATGATAAACGTACCCGTTGGTGTCATTAACGGGAAATCACCCAGGAATACTTCTTCATACTTGGTTATGATTTCGCCTGTATCAGAATCCAGAATTTCCAGCTCCATCTTCGCTCTTAAAGGAGCACAGTAATTCGTCTCTCTGTACTTGCATTCATTAATTGAATACTTTGGTTCCCCGAACTCATAATCAAGGAATTTCAGCCGGATATTACCGGCATAGTTGGAGATCGGATAAATATCCTCAAAAACCTCCCGGATGCCTTCCTTCAGAAACCAGTCAAAGGAATCTGTCTGAATACCGGTTAAATCCGGCATTTCCAGAGAAGAACTTACCTTGGAATAGTCTCTGCGAACAGCTTTGTTGCCATAATGCACAACGTGGTATGTCTGCTTATTTTCCATTTACGCCATCCTTTCGCCTGCATCGCAAAACGTCGAAAAAGGGTGAAATAACCCTTACCCTGTATAAACGACTCTTTTACAAGTTAGTATACTATCATCATACTGTCAATCCGTCAATTTTTCTGCTTTCAAAACCCAATAACCTTTATCTCTGGTTAGTATTTCACAATTGTGAAATATGGATTCAATCTTCTTTACAGCACTCTCAGCACCCTGCTGTCTTCTGATCACAACATACAATTGTCCCTGATCACATAAATGATCATAGGAATCTTCAAACATCTTATAGATTACCTTTTTCCCTGCCCGTATGGGCGGATTGGTAATAACTGCATGGAATATATCAGATATCTGATCAAATCCATCCGAGACATATGCATGAACCTTAACCTGATTCTTCTGTGCATTGATCTCAGTTAACTCAACTGCTCTTGGATTTACATCAACGGATGTAACCTCTGTCTGCGGATACAATTTCTGTATAACAATACCTACTGGTCCATATCCGCAGCCAAGGTCCAGTATCTTTCCAGATAACGGTTCTTTCGTGCATGTTTCCAATAAAACCTGTGTTCCATAATCTACATCAGTCTTGGAAAACACCCCATTATCTGTAATAAAAGTGAACAGATTGCCCAAAAACCGGAAAGAATGTTCCTTCCGGTTTTCTTTCAGATTGCGGTTGTCGGTAAAATAGTGTGCCGTATGCCTGCATTCCTTTCCTATGGGCAGAAAGACCGAATACTTTCGGTCTTTCCATTTAAATCTGTTTTATTGAAACTTACTTTGTTTCTACAGTTGCGCCTGCATCTGTGAGCTGCTTCTTGATGTCTTCAGCTTCTTCAGGAGATACATCCTTCTTGATCTCTGCTGGTGCAGAATCAACGAGCTTCTTGGCATCAACAAGGCCAAGACCTGTGATAGCTCTGACAGCCTTGATAACAGCAACCTTGGAGTCGCCGACTTCCTTCAGTACTACTGTAACGGATGTTGGAGCAGCAGCTTCTTCAGCAGCTGGTGCAGCAGCAGCTACCGGAGCAGCAGCGGAAACGCCATACTTATCTTCAATTGCCTTTACGAGATCATTCAGTTCAAGAATTGTAGCTTCATCAAGATATGCAAGAATATCTTCCTGTGTTAACTTTGCCATTTTAATTTCCTCCTAATTTACTGCTCAAGCGGCAGCCTCTTCCTTTGGTGCTTCTTCTTCAGCTGCAGGAGCATCTCCTTCAGCGTTCTTCTTCTCCGCTACTGCATTAACCGCACGTGCGAATGCAGAAACCGGAGCGTTCAGTACAGATAACAGCATGGAAAGCATGCCATCTCTGTTTGGTAATGCGGAGAGCTGTGAAATTGTCTCAGGTGTAACTACCTTACCCTCTACAATACCGCCTTTGAGTACGAGTGCTTCATGCTTCTTGGCAAACTTTGCCATGATGCGTGCTGCACCTGTTTCATCACTACCGAATGCTAATGCATTTGGACCTGTCATGTACTCCTTGAGGTCAGGATAACCCGCCGCATCAGCAGCCTTGCTGGCGAGAGTGTTCTTATAAACCTTCAGCTCTACACCTTCAGCTCTTAATGCCTTGCGGAGTTCCGTAACTTCTGCGACTGACAGACCACGATACTCAGCGACAACGGTAGATGAAGAATTTGCGAGCTTGTCCTGAATCTCAGAAACAACACTCTGCTTTGACTCTAAAACAGTCTGATTCATTACTTCACCTTCCTATCTTGTTATCGCATACACATAAATAAACCCTCGCGGAATCAGCGAGGGCCTTAAAAGTCTTCATTAACTTTCAATTACCTCGGTAACATCATTAAGCTTCCGCCGTTACTGTCTATGGTATTTGATAACGTCATTAATACTAGCTTTTCTCTTATTTTCTGTCAATGTTTTTTCTTAAATTTCCGCATAAACACATGATATTTATGTACAATAGTTCTATGCGAAACATAACTGAAGGATACATGCCATTCAGGAAATGGCATACATATTACCGTATTGTTCATGGCGGAGACAAAACTCCGATTATTCTTTTACATGGCGGACCGGGATCTACCCACAATTACTTTGAAGTATTAGACTGCCTGGCGGATACCGGCAGAGATGTGATCATGTATGATCAGCTTGGCTGTGGAAATTCTTATGTCGATAACGAGCCTGATTTATGGAATAAGGAAACATGGATAGAGGAATTGGAGTGTCTTAGAGACTATCTGCATTTAACAAATACTTATCTTTTAGGACAGTCCTGGGGAGGTATGCTGGAGATTGCCTATATGGTTGATAAGCATCCTGAAGGCATTAAAGGTCTTGTGCTTTCCTCTACCTTGTCTTCTGCGTCTTTATGGGCACATGAACAGCATCGTCTGATATCGTTTATGTCTGAAGAGGATCAGAAAGCTATTCTGAATGCTGAGAAGAACGCTGACTGGAACAATAAAGAGTATCTTAAAGCCAATGATCACTTTATGAAAGCCCATTGTGCAGATATTCATGAAGGTGATCCGGAATGTCTTACCAGAAAGAAAAAGTCAGGCACGGAAGCTTATTTCTATGCCTGGGGACCGAATGAATACAATCCAACCGGTACCTTAAAAGATTTTGAATATACTGATCAATTAAAAGATATATCTGTACCTTGTCTCATTATGTCCGGCACTAATGATCTCTGTACACCACTTGTCGCAAAGACCATGTATGATCATCTGAAGGATGTACAATGGGAATTGTTTGATGGGGCAAGACATATGTGCTTTGTGGAACAGACTGATCATTATTGTGATGTCTTAAGCAGATGGCTGGCTGAACATGACTGATGCCGGGAGTATTCCCGGCATCTTTTTTATTCAATGATTTCTATATCATGAGGATAATGATTCAGTACTTCGTGACCATTATCTGTCACAAGAATCAGATCTTCAATACGGCATCCCATATCCTGACGGTTATAGATACCCGGTTCAATGGAAAAGATATTACCTGTTTCTGTAAGATCATCAAATGCCTGTGATACATCCCCGTATTCATGATCCTGTAATCCTATGAAATGACCAAGACGATGTGTAAAGTCATTACCGTATCCACCAGCGGTAATGATATCTCTGGCTATACTGTCAATATCACACAGTTTTACACCAGGTTTAACATATGCCTCTGCACTTTCATTAGCGTTTCTTACAAGGTTATATACTTTCTTTTGTACTTCGTTTGGCTCCGCCTTATAGAAGAACGTTCTTGTCATATCAGAACAATACCCATGATACTTACAGCCAACATCAAATAAGACAACATCGCCCTCTTTAAGCTTTGTATCATCCGGCATATGATGCGGATCTGCCGCATTGACACCAAAGGCTGCGATTGGTTCAAAAGAATATGCCTCTGCACCTAACTTCTGATAGATACCAAGCATCTGATCAGCAGTCTCTTTCTCTGTGATACCGGTTCTGACAAGCTTCTTGAATTCAGCCATAGCCTTATCATTTATCTCAGAAGACTTACGCATTAAGGCTGTTTCCATTTCATCTTTCACAGCTCTTGTCTTATCGACTGCAATAGAACCATTGGTATAAGAGACAGCCGCATCACTGTGAATCAATGGCAGCAGGAAACGGGCTGCCATGGTCTTATCTACACCAAGTACACCATCATGACTGATATACTGCATTAAAACTGCTGTAATATTATCGGTATCCTGATAATAAACTTTCTTTAACCCAAGATTTTCATCGCTTCTGAATAAAGCATTGACAAACAATACAGGTTCCTGTTTCTTACTGATCAATAAACCATAGAATCTTTCTCCCGGTTCTATATATTTGCCAGTCAGATAGAAAATGGATATCGGATCCGTAATTAACATCTGATCTTCATCCATACGGGCAAGTACACGATTTAATCTTTCTTCATTTAACATATTTACACTCCAAATAAAAAATCCTGTATGTCTAATCATACAGGATCATTTTTACAAAACTTAAGCAACAGTAACCTTAATGCCAGGTCCCATTGTTGTAGAAACTGTAACAGACTTCATGAAAGCACCCTTAACAGAGTTAGGTCTTACCTTCACAAGCTGGTCATACAGTGCCTTGAAGTTCTGCGCAAGCTGTTCTTCAGTAAAGGATACCTTACCGATCAGAGCATTGATGTTTCCATCCTTATCAACTCTGTATTCGATTTTACCTTTCTTGATCTCATTCACAGCATTCGCTACTTCCATAGTAACTGTACCTGTCTTAGGGTTTGGCATTAATCCCTTAGGACCTAATACTCTGCCTAAACGGCCAAGCTTGCCCATCATGTTAGGTGTAGCAACGATGATATCAAAGTCGAACCATCCGCCCTTGATCTGTTCAATCATGTCATCAGCACCGACATAATCAGCACCAGCTGCCTTAGCTTCTTCAGCCTTAGGACCATCTGCGATAACCAGAACCTTCTGAGTCTTGCCGGTTCCGTTAGGCAGAACCATAGCGCCTCTGATGTTCTGATCAGCCTGACGTGGATCAACATTCAGACTGAAAGATGCTTCTACAGATGAATCAAAATTTGTATTGGCAAGCTTCTTGGCTAATGCAAGAGCTTCCTTGTAGTCATATGTCTTGGAGCGGTCAACCTGAGCGAGCGCTGCCTTGTACTTCTTTCCTGCCATGCTTACTCACCCTCCACTTCAATGCCCATGTTACGGGCTGTGCCTTCAATAATCTTCATAGCTGCTTCAACATCAAGCGCATTCAGATCAGGCATCTTATATTCGGCAATTTCCTTGATCTGTGCCTTGGTAACCTTGCCAGCCTTGACTGTGTTAGGTGTACCAGAAGCCTTCTGAATACCAGCAGCCTTCTTTAACAGAACTGCAGCCGGAGTTGTCTTCAGAACGAAATCAAAACTCTTGTCTTCATAAGCTGCCATGCTTACTCACCCTCCACTTCAATGCCCATGTTACGGGCTGTGCCTTCA
>CAZHUX010000077.1:0-7715 GCA_964535445.1 uncultured Galactobacillus sp.
TCAAACTTATCCTTGCCGGCATGGCAGACCGGGCAAGTCCAGTCAGCTGGCAGATCTTCCCACTTTACGCCTTCTTTTTCCTCATCATAAATGTGACCGCAAATAGTACATCTGTATTTCATAGTATTCACTCCTTCCGCCTCTAAGGCTCTTTGATCATTATAACCTGTTTATTTCAGAATACATGCTTAACTGACCATATCTGTAACCATTTCATCATATTGTCTTGTATACAGATCATAGTAATATCCTCTGTGCTTCATTAACTCCTTATGCTTCCCTCTTTCAATGATCTTTCCATCCTTTACAACAAGGATGACATCTGCATCGGTAATCGTAGATAAACGATGGGCTATGACAAAGGATGTTCTTCCTTTGATCACTGTCTGGATGGCATTCTGAATAGCTTTCTCAGTCAAGGTATCTATAGATGCAGTCGCTTCATCAAGAATTAATATTGATGGATCTGCCAGTAATGCTCTGGCAAAGGATAACAGCTGTTTCTCACCTGTCGATAAAAGATCTCCACCTTCTCCTACTTCTGAATCCAGTCCTTTATCCATCTTATTCACTACATCTGTCGCATCCACAAGCTTTAATACATGCCATATCTCTTCATCTGTTGCTTCAGGTCTTCCATACCTCAGATTCTCTCTGACTGTACCAGAGAATAAGTGTGGTGTCTGTAAGACATATCCGATATGGGAATGCAGCCAGAGCTGACTTCTGTCCCTTGCGTCTCTTCCATCAATCAGAATTCTTCCTTCGGTGGGTTCGAAGAAACGGCATACAAGGTTTACTAACGTTGACTTGCCAGCCCCTGTCTCTCCGACAATTGCGACATTCGTACCCTGCGGTACCTTCAGATTAAAATGACTTAAGACAAGCTCATCACCATCCGGATACTGAAAAGAAACATCCTGGAACTCTACATCACCATATAAAGGTTCCCAGTTCTCTTTCTTTGGATGAAAAGTATCTCCATACTTTGCAATAACATCAGGTCTGTCAGATACATCACTCTTTGTCTCAAGAAGATTTGTTAATCTTTCGATATTCACCTGTATGGCGATAAGCTGGGAGATTGTAGAGATAATTGTCTGTATAGGCTCCAGCATATTTAATGCATAATTCATGAATACCGACAATGTACCTATCATCATGACACCCTGGATGGTAATGATGCCACCCTGCCATAAGACAATCGCTAATGCCACAGAACTCATCATTGTGACTAAAGATGTAAAGGCAGCGGAATACTTTGTAGTATGTACGGATACCTTTTCCATTTCTCTCGTATCTTTTTCAAAGTCCTGATCCATCTTGTCTTCTATGACCAATGTCTTAATAGACTTTGCACCTGCCATAAGACAATCGCTAATGCCACAGAACTCATCATTGTGACTAAAGATGTAAAGGCAGCGGAATACTTTGTAGTATGTACGGATACCTTTTCCATTTCTCTCGTATCTTTTTCAAAGTCCTGATCCATCTTGTCTTCTATGACCAATGTCTTAATAGACTTTGCACCGGTAATCCCTTCATTGAAATCACCGGATATCTTACTGTTAATCTCTCTGATCTTTCTGTTTAAAACAACCAGTTTCTTCTGAAAGAACCATATCAGTACAACTGCGGCAGGAACTACTAATACAATCCACCCGGCTAATCTTGCATTAATCACAAACATATTGATTAACACAAATAACAGATAGGATCCCTGCCATACAACATCCATCATATCCCAGGATACCATCTGACCGATTCTGCCCGTATCAGACATGACTCTGGCATGAATATAACCGACATTATTCTGATTAAAGTAGGCAAAAGACAATTCCTGTAAATGATTAAAAGAAGCATTCCTCAGATCTCTGTCTACACTCATCTCTATCTTTCCAGCTAGATACGTACTGATGAAATTTACTATTACCTGTATCACCAGTATCAGAAGATATAACAATACAAATATCACTAATGTATCTAATGTCTTTAAAGCCACAAAGTGGTTTAAAGCATACTGATTAAACAAAGGATACACAGCATCTATTAAGGAAGCTGCCATACCTAATACAATCATGATGATCATTGTCTTACGGTATGGCTTGATGAACGGTAAAAGCTTTGGAATACCGAAGAACTTCAGCTTTACATCATAATCACTCTTCTTTTCACTCATGATGCATCCTCCATTCCTGCCTGAAGCTCATATACCTTCTGATAGATACCTGGTGTATGTATTAACTCATCATGGGTACCCTGCTGTACAACCTTCCCATGATCCATGACAATAATCTGATCTGCGTCCATTAATGTGGTAATTCTGTGAGCTATTAATATAACCGTAGAATTACCGGTACCCTCTTTTAAATGATGACGTATCTCTGCATCTGTCTTTGCGTCAACAGCTGATAATGAATCATCAAAGATCATTACCGGAGGCTTTCTGATTAACATCTGGGCTATGGCTGTACGCTGTTTCTGACCACCGGATAATGTCACGCCTCTTTCCCCGACATATGTATCATACCCATTGTTAAAGTGGGTAACAGCACTGTCTAAAGATGCTGTACGGGCTGCTTCTCTTACCTGCTTATGATCTGCATTGTTCACTGCTATAGCGATATTCTCTTCTAATGTTCTTGAGAATAAATATGGTTCCTGCAATACCATACCGATGTTCTTTCTTAACCATGACATCTGAATCTTATCAATATCTGTATCTCCTATACGGATAGAACCTTCCCCTTTCTTTAAAGGATACAGACGGTCTAAGAGATACATTAATGTGCTCTTGCCAGAACCAGTAGAACCTAAGATACCTACGGTAGAACCAGCTGGTATGGTAAAGGATACATCCTCCAGAATCTCACTGTTTCCATTCTCATACTGATAGGAAACATGATCAAAGGTAATATCCTGATGCATATCCACCTGTACTGCATCAGGATCATCCACTTCTTCTTCAGAATTCATGATGTATCTTAAACGGTCAATGGAGATACCTGCCTTGGATAAATTAGAGATCACTCTTCCTAAAGAACGTATCGGCCACATTAACATTGCCGTATAGGAATTAAACGCAATATAGTTGCCTGGAGTTAATTCCCCATGAACACATAACACTGCACCATAGGCTAATACGGTAATGACCTGGGCATAGGAAAAGAGATCTGAAGAAGACCAGAAAGCAGCCATCAGACGCATCAGATCTACCCACATCTTTGTATAGAAACGATTCTGTTTCTCAAATCTGTTTCTTTCATTGATCTCTCTTCCAAATGCTCTGACAACTCTTACTCCGGTAAGATTCTCCTGAACAATGGAAGAAAGCTTTCCTTCTTCTATATCCGCTTTTTCAAAAGCATTGCCAATCCGCTTATGAAAGAAAAGCGAATAGGCAATAATAACCGGTATGAACAAGGCGGCAGTCAAAGCCAGTTTCCAATGGATACGGAACATGAAATACATCGCAATCACAATCAATACAATCACTCTGAATAAAGAAGTTAACTGTTCTGAAAGAAAGATCTTGATCTGATCTACATCCGATGTACATCTCTGGATAATGTCACCGGTCTTATTCTCACTGTGCCATGAAAAAGGCAGTCTTAAGATATGTGAGAATAATCTTTCTCTCATGGTTCTGACTAATCTTTCTGCCCCCATGGAGTTGAAAAGATTAAAAAGATACCGGCATAAAGCTCCAAGTAATGCAATGCATATGACACATAAAGCTATGATCCATAAATTATTTCTTAACCATGGTATGCCGCCATGGTTAAGAATGATTGTATTCAGAAAAGAAGGTATCTGTACTTTCTTATCATCAATCACAGCATCAACAGTAAAAGAAATGATCTTTGGGTTAATTAAGTCCAGCAATGAAACAAGACAGGCAAAAACAACAGAAAGAACAAAGAATCTCTTGGAACCTTCTAAAAAATACAGAATCATCTTTGTCCTTGTATCAAACTTATCCTTCATCTTCCCCCTCTACACAAAACAGTGCTGGTTTCCCAGCATTGTTTTATATTTTCTTTAATACCTTGAAATCCTTACACTTCTCTTCTGCCTGTTCATTACCAACAACACAGATAATATCATCTTTAAATAACGGAACATAATTCTGCAGTTTCTTTAAATCCGTATGCAGAAGTGTCTTTCTGGTTCTGAGTCTTCTTTCATAATCCACACCACGGAAGTACCATACATCTCCTACCTTGACCCGGGAAGATGGTGATAGCAATGGTTCTCCTGAGGCAATGGTACCTATGATCATCTGATCGATATTCATACCACTGTCTGTAAACTTCTCTAACCATTCTCCGGCATGATCATAGGCCTCAAGAGAATGCATGACATCCGGATCACGGTAAGAATATACCGCATAGTTTCCGTTTGGATTTACATTCATGCCAGTACCATACGCACCACCCTTGACTCTTACTTCATTCCAGAGATATTCATACGTCATGATATGTGCCAATACCTGCATGGAAGGATCATACTTCATATCCTGTGTTTCCACATTATTGCCAGAAGCACTGTAGGATACACCACCCGGAATCAGAATAAACTCTTTATTATCTTCCAGATACGGATAATGCATGAGTGCTTTCTGGGCAGGAATATCATGTAACTGAGATATTAATGTACTGACTGTATCCAGATTCTCTTTCCCTGTTACAGATACCGTTAATCTGTCCTTAGAGAACAATACATCCGCATACATCTCACAATCATTGATAAAGGCATCTGCCTTCTCTTCATAGTGATCCTGGAAATCCTTTTCCCAGATGCCGCTTTCATAGCCACCGACATATTCCCTGAATACACCTTCGGCAGAATAATGTGCTGAGATTCTTCTGACTGCAGCACTGTTTCCTGAAGATATCAGTGACTGTTTATATTCTTCAAAGTCCTGTTTCAACAAAGGTAATATTCTTGTCTTGTCATAGATCGTATTCTGCAGGATATCCGTAATAATCGGTACGGCTTTATCTACATTCTGCTTTAATACGGCACAGGATACGACAATTACAGGAATGCATGCATCTCTTCTGTCTACTGGTGAATATGCCTCTACTGAGAAGCCTAATCCACCTAAATCTCTGCGTATAATGCCCTGTAATTCATCTACTGTATGATTCTTTGTCGGAAGATTTCCTAAAAGATCACTCCATAAGCCTAAGGAAGGCAGATGATCTCTTGTGATTCCTGCAAGAGAGAAATACAGATTCATATACACAATGCCACTGTCTTCTGCCGGATGCAGAATCACCGGTACACCATTGCATTCTGTTTCTTCAAACTTCACTTCATTAGCAGGCTTTTCACTGACATCAGAAAGACTTAACTTAGGTAATGTATTTAACTGTTCCTCACTGTCAGGTGTCTTCTGCCATTCATCTAACTTCTTATTGATCTGAATATACTGATCTATATCATCACCCCAGGATTCCTTGATAGAATGAAGCTTCTGTGCTTCTTTTTCTACTCTTTCCTTACCCTTGGTTACAGATGGAACCGCAATGACTTCCTGCAGATCATCCGCAAAGATAAACTCTTTCAATAGATCTTCAAAGTATCCTTTATCTATCTGATCTCTTAATTCATTGAATAAATGACCACTGGATAAATACAGTGCCGGATCTCCATCATACAGCCAGGAATCCATGGAACGCTGTGCATACATTAATCCTGCCGGTTCATGTTTCTCTCTGTACTGGAATTCCATCTGATTCAAAGAAGCCAATATCTGATCATGGTCCAGACCATTGTTAATCAGTTCTTCTGCTTTATCCTGAATCATCTTAAATGCATCATCGATCTGATCTTCATTTGTATTTCTTAATGTCAAGACTACCCATGGCTGCTGGATGCCATTATACAGATCCAGTTCTACATCCTGAGCTAAGCCTTTTTCCAATACACTCTGCTTTAAAGGAGATTCATTATTCGATACAAGCACACTGGATAAAACACTCCAGGCAAGATTCTTCATAGGATTATCAAAGGAAGAAACAATCTTTGCATAAGATACTTCTGTCTTATCCTCTAATGGTTCCTCTTCCCCTATTTCATACTCTATTCTGTGTACTGCTTTCTTAACAGGCTTCTGTTCAGGAATACTGAAGTCAAAGTCTTCTGAATCATAATGAGAGAAATATTCATCATTGATAAATGCAAGTACCTGATCAATGTCCATATCTCCATCCAGGAATACTCTTGCATTAGACGGATGATAGAATCTGCCATGTGTTTCCAGAAACTTCTCATAGCTTAAATCCGTAATATGTTCCGGATCTCCACCGGAGACATACTGATAGCAGTTATCAGGAAACAGCATTCTGTTTAATTCATCTATCAATAACTCATCTACAGAAGAGAAAGCACCCTTCATCTCATTTAAGACAACACCCTTATAAACAGGTTCATCCTCTTTATTCCGTATTTCATAGTGCCATCCTTCCTGATAGAAAATATTCGGATTATGGTAAATAGCAGGATGGAATACAGCATCCATATAAACAGATATAAGATTCATGAAATCCTTTGGATTTCTTGAAGATACCGGATACATTGTTTTATCAGGATATGTAAAGGCATTTAAGAATGTCTGCATGGAACCCTTTAATAATTCTACAAATGGTTCTCTTACCGGATACTTGTCAGAACCATTTAATACAGAATGTTCCAGCATATGGAATACACCTGTATCATTTTCCGGTATTGTTTTAAAGACAATCGCAAATGTCTTGTTTTCATCATCTCTTTTTAACCAGGCTAACTGAGCCCCTGTCTTTTCATGAATAAACTCATATAAAGTTCCTTTGGTATCCGTTAATTCTCTTTCTCTTACCAGACGGAAACCATGTATTTTTTTCTCCATAAAAGCCTCCATAATATGGATATTCTAACGCATTTGTACTATAGATATCATCTGGAATGACTTGTATTTACTCATATATGTACATCTGTAGACGTGTTATAGCCTATAATGCATCTAAATACATATAAATTTCATTGTTTTAGACTCATGATGTACGATATTGTGTCTATAAGAAAACAGAGTCATATTTCAGACTCTGTCGTTTTGGAGATAAATATCACTTTAATTGATGCTTTTTACAATTTTTCACTATATTTTCTGCCTCAAAATTACAATTTCCAGCGCACTCATATATTTGATTCATCACTGTCTTTTCATGAATAAACTCATATAAAGTTCCTTTGGTATCCGTTAATTCTCTTTCTCTTACCAGACGGAAACCATGTATTTTTTTCTCCATAAAAGCCTCCATAATATGGATATTCTAACGCATTTGTACTATAGATATCATCTGGAATGACTTGTATTTACTCATATATGTACATCTGTAGACGTGTTATAGCCTATAATGCATCTAAATACATATAAATTTCATTGTTTTAGACTCATGATGTACGATATTGTGTCTATAAGAAAACAGAGTCATATTTCAGACTCTGTCGTTTTGGAGATAAATATCACTTTAATTGATGCTTTTTACAATTTTTCACTATATTTTCTGCCTCAAAATTACAATTTCCAGCGCACTCATATATTTGATTCATCACTTCTACTTCGAAAACTTTAAAAATTTTAAACTTTTCGAAGTAGAAGTATATATTCTCATAAAAAAAGCAGGGTTTTATTTCAACCCTGCAGCATATTCCAACTAATTGTTGTT
>CAZHUX010000078.1:0-7694 GCA_964535445.1 uncultured Galactobacillus sp.
CAGATACTGATACAATTATGGAGAAAAAGATCAGTATGTCAAGATGAATGATCTTTCATTATTCAATTGAACCTTGTTTTTCAATAAAAGATATTCTCTGTATCAAAGTACTCTGGTCTATTTTCAGCCAATCTCAACATAATTAATCAAATTTATTACCTTTCCATCCATTACATTTTGAACAAAGTACTCGCAGATTAGAAGCAACCGTTTTCCCACCCTTTGAGACAGGAATAATGTGATCAATTTGGAGGCCAACTCCATCCGGCATATACTTTCCACAAATCTGACATGTGTAATTGTCACGTTTCATAATGCGTTGCCGCAATTGAGGAGTCATAAGCTTCCTTTGTTCGGCTTCATTGTATTTGCGAAGGCTAGTTTCAAAACCAATTCCAGCTAATAGCTTTCTTCGATCTGATAGCTGTTCAAAGCTGTAGGCTCTGCGGTCGGCACTTACATAAGCGTTAAAAGAATAACGTATGTAATTTCCCTGACGATATCTGGTTTGGCGTCTTTCCATAATTCCATCTATTAAATCTTCCACGATAGTCAGCTTCAATTCATGTGTATATTGTCAAGTAAGCTTCAATGCTTCACTTAAACACTGCTTTAAGAATCTGATCTGTTCTTTGAGATAGAATTCATCTTCAAATAAGGCATAGTGTACTGATGCTCTTACAAAGATGAAAATCATTGGCCTGACAGTATCGGCAGGAATACCGATCTTTTCTGACACAAGTTCAGCATATTCTGAATAGCGTTTATTGACACCTTCAAAGAACTTTTTGCCGTATTCCAGATATTTAGGATGTGTATAAACCTGATACATCAGTCTGTATTTCTTACCATGTTTCTGTCTGGTCCACTCTGGTGCTTCATCCAGAAACCGATTCAGATCTGAAGCATCCTTTGGCGCAATATTCATGAAATCATCTTCCACTTTACTCATGCAGTATTCCGTAGACTGAATAACCAGATCATCCAGATCCTTAAAATATGTATAGAACACAGGTGCATTCACACCACAGTATTCCGCAATCTTACGGATTCCGGTTCCATGCAATCCTTCTTCGGTAAGACAATCAAATGCCTTAACCATTAATTCTTCTTTTTTCTTCTGATGTGTTTCTGCCGATACTCTGCCCATATTCTTTATACCTTTAGAATAACGATTATATTCTTAACGTTTGTTAAGTATATTATGTATAAAAATATGAATGATTTCAACAGGTTTTATAAAAGCTCATCATTCTCTTAAGAAAGATGAGCAATACAGAATGATTTAAAGTATCTGTAACAGCAGAATCATGATCTATGCTTACCGATTCTTTATCGTCAGATTCATATCGTTTCTATGAGTTTCTTTGAATCTCAGTTAAGGTTTTTCAAAAGCTTTGCATAATTCTTCCCGAGTGTTCTCAGAATTTCTCCTGCATAGTTATCATTGCTGCTGTTCCAGTTTACAGGCCAGTAATCACTTGCCACAACAGGCATCTGGCTGAACAAAAAATACTTGTTCAGTCTGTCAAGACTGGACGTACCTCCTTCACGCCAGACGCTGACGACTGCTGCCCCCGGTTTTCCAGCCATCAGCTGACCATAGTTGCAAGTGGCATAGAAAGCTCTGTCAAGAAGTGCCAGCAATGCGCCATTCGGTCCGGCAAAATAAACTGGAGATCCGATGATCATTCCGTCGCAGGCAAGCATCTGCTCAATCAGTTCATTGCATTTATCATCATTGAAACGGCACCGGTTTGTTCCCGCACACTGTTGACAGGCTATACAGCCCCGTACTGGATTTGTTCCAATCTGGAACCATGTCGTATCTATCCCGTCTTTGTGCAATTCTTCTTCGACGATGGCAAGAGAACGTGCTGTACCACCATTTTTATGCGGGCTGCCATTAACAAGCAGAACATTCATTGGTCTTTACCTCCTTATAATCCCATAACCTTTTCTCTGAAATGATCCTTTTTCCCATCCTTTGCCATCATGATTTCAAGATGATTAGTACAAATTAAAATAGAAACAACAAATAATACTGCCGGTATCATCTGTCATTATGAACCATTTTCCTCAGCTTTATAAAGACTTCCTCATTTTATAGTGAGCTGTATCACTTTCTTCTTTCTCTCTAAAATGCATATCAAGATCAGCATCATCCATCCAGCCTTCTGCTTCACCAAAATATACACTAGCATTCAATTCACTCATCAGTTGCAATGCAGCCATTGCTTCCTGATTTTCTTTTTCATCATGCATAGTGGGCAATACAAATGCTCCATATCCATTCTTGGTAAGATAAACAGGCTGTCCATCAATTACATCATGCAGCACTTTCCATAGTTTCTTAACTCAGAAACATGTTTGATTTCTGTCATATAGTTTCTCCATAGTAAGGGTATCATTGTATCCTCTTTGTATGCTTTTTGCCAAAATGTTCATTTTATGCAAGTATGCTTTAAATCAGCCTTTCTTCAGCCTTTTAACACACCGCAAAATGATAATTGAAATTATTTCCAGTACAGCAAAAACAAGGAACATTTTCAACATCATCATAATAATTACGTTTGCTGCGCCTGAGAATTCCTGATTGATAATTTCATTAACATCTGATGCATTTACCTGGATTTTATTTACATCTGAAATTGCATCCAGGATAAAACTGCAATAGATTGGAAGTATGATCAGTAGTTTGATCATATCCAGAATATATGCAAGCGTACTTTTCTGTTTTTTACTACCACTCATGATGCAAACTCCTTTTGTTTCTAACGTAATAGATTCTTATCATCGTTATACTCACCAATAATACTCCAGAACCCATTGTGGATAATCTGCATACTTAATCTGTCTTCCCGGCCCATCGAAGGTATGCATGGTTCTTTCATCAACTCCGGTACCATAAACTTTTCCGTTATAATCTTTCTTCTGTTCTGCAGGATTTCTGGTTATCTGGATCAGATATCCGGTAACAGTGTTTCTGCAGCGCATACCGCTGCATTCGACACTATCCCAGTTTTCCTGTAATGTTCTTCCTGTTGGCTTTGCTTTCTGTATCTTTTCAACAAATGAATCTGGCGTATACACATCATTGGTATCTATAGAGAAATATTTTATTCCGGCAGGAGAAATCCAGTTGATTTTACCAACATCCTCACCATAATCCAGATATATTTCAATGTTTTGACTCCGTGCCTTGAAATGGTTAAACATCTTTGGAGTATATTTCCATGAATAACAATATCCTGAAGATTTTTGTTCAATGGTCTTATTCCATTGTTCCTGAACATTTAACACCCATATAACTTTATATCCAAAGCTCTGAAAGAAATCATTTCTTTCCTGGAATTCTTTATCTGTCATTCCCGTGTTATAAAATTCGATTACCTTATGATTTACCAAAACATCTGCATAATGCTTTCTGCCATTCTTTTCCATGATCACTTCTTGAGAAGACATAGGGAATTTACTTATCCATTCATAATACCAGTTACTATTATCGTAATTCCACACATCGCATAATTTTGCATTCTTCTTATGTGCAAAATGCTCTCTGCGAATGTATCCATGTTTCTGAATCAAACGTTCTCCACATAAAGGGCAGAAGTAATCTTTTTCATCTGGATCAGCGTTTGAGATATGGACCCTTTTGCCATATTTATTTTTTCCTATCAGCATTTTCTTAGTATTGTAGTGAGCAAAGCGAATTATTTTCTTTTTGAAGTAAGATTATGTTTCAAGAACATAACAAAGCTATAGATGAATACAATAATTCCAAGAAAAAATGAAATGATTAAACTCAGGACCGCCAGCATATGTTCCTCTGCCGTCATCTGTGGAAGAAATGTAAGCGCTATAACTATCATGATTAGTCCAAGCACAATGTTTACCGTATCATTGGTATCAGCACCTTTGCCTTCAACTTCATTGATTTTATGCAGCGCCTTCGCATTATCATCTTTTAAGTGATGAACTTCATTCAACAAAGAATCATTTTCTTTCTGGAGTCTATTTAGTTCTTCATAAATCTTCGTCTTTTCTTCCGGCGTTTCATCATGGCCTTGTTGAATTTCATATGGAGTTACTCCAAGAAGATCAGCAAGTTTCTTAAGATTCTCTCCCTCTGGGTTTGTCTTATTATGAATCCAATATGAAACTGTCGCTTCAGAAACGCCAAGTTCATCAGCCACATCCTTGTTCTTTAGATTTTTCAATCTCATTTTACTGGCAATGTAGTCCCCTGAACTATTGATATTAGCATTTGTTTCCTTCGCATTTATCATGCTTATTGCTACCTCCTAGAAAAAATATAGGATCTTTGCAACTATATGTGAATCTAATATCACTTAATAATGCTTAAGTTTAGAATTTTCAATTGAAATTAAGCATTAATTTTCTGATGTGTTCGGACAAACCCTCAATTAAGAATCAGATATGCTTTGGCATATCCTCAAGGAATAGCTGTGCCATTGGAAATGATCTGGATTTACTAATCCTGTTTCGATCATAAATCCAGAACTGGCTGAAGTTACAGACAATGATATAAGAACCTTTATCATCCTTGGCAGACATTCCATCATAACGATCAGCTTGTTCATAAGGTGTCATCAACTTATCTGTACCGCTTTGCTTTTCGGGTCTTGAAAGGTTTGTACCTAATGATTTTTGCTCTACAAGAATCTGTCTTCCACAGCTTTATAGATAACTATATCTTTGCTGCGGGTAGACTTTTCACCTGGGATCTTATCCTCTCTCTTAACAATCCTGTCATCATAGGCATCCGGAGCTTCTAAAACCTTTTGCATTAATTCATGCCAAAAGGCTTCTGTATCAGATGATTCATTTCCTTTATCTTTCTATTTCTTTGCAAAAGCTATAGCAGCCTGTTTGTTTGCCATGAATATTATCTCCTAATCAAAAGACTGTAGAATTATGTCTGCACTACATGCCCTTATTAGTAATAATCATATCACTTCTATTTATTGATGGAGTGATTCGTTGGATAACGAACACCATCTATAGGGATTGGAATGCAGATAGCTACAATCGCCTGAATAATCGTTGAGAACTCCTGCGGAACTATAGCCGATATAAGCAGATTCTTTACAACAGGAAGAAAAATGAGTAGTATCTTAATACAAAATCAAAGGCATCAGAGGTGGTAAATTCCGTTGCAACCACGCGCCCATTGGGCTAAAAGAGATGCAGGAGCGGCGACGCCTGCCTGATGCTTATTACCAATGAGAGTCTGCAGAAATGTTGACTCTTTTCTTTTTTACACAACGAGAAGAAAAAGATGAAATACCAAATCAGCAACAAGGACACACGCGCATAGAAAAAGCCCGTCCTCCAGTTAAGGAAGATGAGCCAATTGATAATTGATTAATTTCCGAATGCCATTGAAGCAGTTCCATTATCAGAGAAAGTAAATGTCACACTATATTTTCCCTTTGTCTGCTTAGTTCCAGAAATAGTAAATGGCAAATCGCTTTCACCAGCACCATAGTCTGTATCTGAACTCTCAATATCAACGTTAGAAACTGTGGCGTTTTTGCATCACTGTCTACAGTCACCCCACCACTTGTTGCATCGCCAGTCAGATAAGCTGCGCTAGCTTCGGCATATGCAGGTCTTAAGTTAGCTGCATCTGCAGCATCTCTTGCCTTCTCAAACTGACTGTTGAAAATCGGAATAGAAATAGCAACCAATACGGCCGCTAAGGGCAGGCCGATGCCAGTGTAATATTATTTCCGGAGTGCGTGATCATCCTCAAAAAGTGTGCGATCCACTTTGCACAGCAAATGACAGCCTATGGGCGAAAATGATATTTCACTGAAATGAGAGCTGCTTATTTTATAACTGCCCTCTGCAACAGATTATTCAATTTAGAATATTCCAATGAGAATGAATCCACACTTGCTTCTATCATTTCATCTTCTGTAATCACTGAAAAATCAATCTGATGTCCCGCATGCAGAGCCAGTTCTCTAAAGAATTCTCTTTGTGCTCTGCCATTACCCTCTCTGAAAGGATGCAGCGCATTTATTCCCCCAAAGAAGTACGACACCCTTTCGACGAATTCATTTTTAGTTAGACCCGCTAACAGATTTTCATCAGATAGCTTTCCAAAGATTTCTGCGGCCTGTCGGTCCAGAAACATCACATTGCAGAACATGTTGGATTTTGCAATGTTTACTGTTCTTTCTTTACCTGCCCAGCTATACAGATCCTGAAAAATATACCTGTGTATTGCTTTCAGATGATCAAAGTCAAACGATCCATGAATTGGATTCTTCAGAAGCTGGTCCATTCTTCGACCAGAAAGAATACGTTCAGCTTTTTCTAACAGATCATCGTTTTTGATATTCAGCTTGTTTATCAGAATATCTGTACCAGGATAGCAATACTTACTGTCCTGCATCTTTCATCCCCATTGCCTTATACTTTGCAATAAGTTCCTGAATATTCTGTTCCTGTTCCTCTTTTGTCATTTTATCAAAAACTTCCAGATCATCTTTTTCAGCTTCAGTAAGTGGCATTCCTTCCATAGCAAGACTTGCAGCAACTTCATTTACATTGTAAGAATGTTCTGGTAAAGATACATCAAACGGAATCCCTTTCTTAATGATAATCTGTTTTACTGTCATCTTCAGTACTGCAGACAAGTTTGTTCCAAGGGCATCTAGAATAGAGCCTGCTTCTTTCTTATCTTCTTCATTGATTCTAAACTGAATATATGTGTCTGCCATAAGCGATGCCTCCATACATATATTATATATTTTGTCACAACAATGTCATAACATTCAAATTACAAAATCATAAGTTATAAAAACCGGATGCAAATAGCAACAACCAGAAAATGAACCTTTGAAATCTTTAACAAGGACACACGCGCATAGAAAAAGCCCATCCTCCATGCAGGGAAGACAGGCTAGGACTATGTAAATAATTACTGCGCAGTTTCAGTTGCAGTTGTGATTTTATCATCGGCAACAGTAAATGTGATTGTCTCGTTTTTCCCTTCAGTCAGCTTACTAACGGTAAACGGTAGCTTATTGTCATCCGGAAGTGTTGTAATTTCTATGTCAACGTTGCCTACAACAATAGTTCCATCTCCATCAGTAACCAATACAGATGTAACATTACCGGACGTATTTGCTCCATCTGTAAGCAATGCTGCCGATACTGTGTTAGTTAGTCACTGTAAGCGGCATAGATGATAACTATGTGTGAGATCTTTTCACAAAAGTGGATAACCTTTTGGCAAAAGTCTATTTTCGTGAAATGGTCACCAGTTTCTACATTTCAGGCATACTGAATTGTCTGGATTTTAGATAACTCGTCTCCCATTTTCTTTTTCAGATTTCTCATATCTATATCGTTCTGCATATCCAGAAAATAACCATCTGATACACCGAACAGTTTTGCCAGACGAAGAGACGTATCTGCTGTGATTTTCCTTCTTCCATGAAGAATATCCTGAATTCTGGATACAGGTACATTAATAGACTGTGCCAGCTTGTATGCACTCATTCCCATTGGTTCCATGAATTCTTCCTTTAGGATTTCTCCAATAGTAGGAGTTTCAATATAATCATTCTTTTTAATCATCATAGTCACCTCCATAAATATCATTCTCAGTGATAGTCTGTAATTTCAACATTGCTTGCATCACCAGAATCAAAGTT
>CAZHUX010000079.1:0-7601 GCA_964535445.1 uncultured Galactobacillus sp.
TATGGGTGGATATGTTTTAACAATACCATCGGATAAATATTACTTTAAAGGAAGAAGAGATGGAAAAGATGTAGGCATTGATGAGGGTAAGATTGGTGTCTATTATGAAGAAATGAAGATGTCTCCTGAAGATATTGCAAAGAAGATGAATAAACCGCTGGATATGGTTCAGAAGGTTATTACTGAACTTATCAGTGAAAATAATGATTAATCAAAATGTTGTCACAGACCATGGCTCTGGTTACAGATCCATGGCTTTTAAATGACAATTTCTTATGCTTTCGCATAAGAAAAAGGACCCTGTTACAGGTCCTTCATAATGCTTATTCTGAGAATAAAGCTGTAGAGAGATATCTGTCACCGGAATCCGGCAGTAATACAACAATTGTCTTACCTTCATTTTCAGGACGCTTTGCAAGCTGAACACCAGCCCACACAGCAGCACCAGAAGAGATACCTACCAGGATACCCTCATGATGACCAATGTCTCTGCCTGTTTCAAAAGCATCATCATTTGTAACTCTGATAATCTCATCATAGATAGATGTATCCAATACATCCGGAATAAATCCTGCACCAATACCCTGAATCATATGAGGACCCGGCTTTTCACCGGACAATACTGCAGAAGAATCCGGTTCTACGGCAACAACCTTAACATCAGGATTCTTTTCCTTCAGATATTTGCCTGTTCCGGTTAATGTTCCGCCAGTACCAACACCAGCTACGAAGTAATCGACATTACCATCTGTATCCTTCCAGATTTCAGGTCCGGTTGTTTCATAGTGTGCTTTCCAGTTAGCAGGGTTTTCAAACTGTCCGGCAATCCAGCTGTTTGGTGTTTCAGCCGCAATCTCATTTGCCTTGGCAATAGCACCCTTCATTCCCTTGGCACCATCAGAAAGAACAAGTTCTGCACCATATGCCTTCATCAGCTTTCTTCTTTCAACAGACATTGTTTCAGGCATAACAATGATGACTCTGTATCCCTTGGATGTACCAACTGCAGCCAAGCCAATGCCGGTGTTGCCGGATGTTGGTTCAATAATAACAGAACCTTCCTTTAAGACACCTCTTTCTTCAGCATCTTCAATCATCTTTCTGGCAATACGGTCCTTGACAGATCCGGTAGCGTTGAAGTATTCCAGCTTGGCGACAAGCTTTGCCTTCAGATCATATTCTTTTTCCAGATGTGTTAATTCAAATAAAGGTGTGTTTCCAATCAATTCTGTTACAGATGTTTTAATATCAGCCATAATATTTATATCCTCTTTCTATCGATTTTTTCAAAAGTATGTCAGAAATTTTTCTGGCTCCGGAACTTTTGTTCAAAAAAAGTCCGAAGGTATTCTTACCCCCGGACATAGTTTTCTGTTAACTGGCTGCTGTACTTAAACAGCCCCTGACAGATCCAGAGTCCGGGCATATTTACAGTTACAGCAACAGATAATTACCATCATACCTTTTTTCATACGCCAACTCCTTTCTGACATCCTTTTGTTACGGGTATATTAGTACAGAGAAATACATTCGTCAAGCCAGATGCTGTTCATAAAAACAGGAATTTCAGCCTGTTTTTAATAGTTGAAAAAAGAAATTATTAATGTTATGTAAAGGGTGTATAAACGCTTATTCTTCAGGATTTACACCATTTTAAAGATAAAGGAAGGAAGGTGTAATATGGTGGATCTTACCGGAATGAAAGTTACTCACAAAGCCTTTGGAGAAGGTACGGTCAAGGACTGTACCGGCTCCCGTATCACCGTTTCTTTTGACGATAAGGAAAGAAAATTTAACTTTCCGGATGTATTTGAGAAGTTTCTGAAAGCAGAAGATGATAATGCAGAAAATGAGATAAAAGATATGCTCACGGAAAGAACTGCGAAGCTTCAGGCTTTGAAACAGGAAGAATATGAAAACTTCTCAAATAACAGAAAAATCAGAGCAAAGTTGCTCTGACTCCCTTTAACGGCTGTTCATGCAGCCGCTTTTTTAATTGTCTTCTGGCGGAATTCTCCCATAGACTGCCGCAAGATCATGAATGCTTACCGCAAGTTCATCACTTAAGAAACCAGGTAATACTCTCCATTGCCAGTTTCCCTGTGATGTACCAGGCTGGTTGAGTCTTGCCTCGGATCCCTTGACAAGATAATCCTGAATCGGAATCACACAGAGATCTGATACACTGCGGTATGCCTCGCGGATGAAATCCCATGTTAAGGCACCATAGTCTGTATGCATGGAATTGAGATACCTGCGGACATAGTTAATGGTTCCTTCATCTAATGTATCAAGCCATTCCCTGACGGTCGCATTATCATGTGTGCCTGTGTACGTAACAGAATTACGTACATGCTTATATGGCAGATAAATACTGTTCCAGGAAGTAAATGCATATTCCAGGATATTCATACCGGGAATACCGGTATCTTTTAACAGTTTTCTTGTTTCCTCAGTGACTTCACCTAGATCTTCGGCGATCAGATTGACATCTCCTAATTCTTTCTTTACCTCATTGAAGAAAGCAATACCAGGTCCTTGTTCACTCTTTCCATGCTCTGCTGTTTCTTCTCCATAAGGAACTGCATAATAGGAACAGAAACCATCAAAATGATCAATTCTGATAGAAGAATAGAACCCCAGATTGCGTTTCATTCTTTCTATCCACCAGTTATAGTGATGCTTCTTCAGATACTCCCAGTCATAAACAGGATTCCCCCATAACTGTCCCTTCTCACTGAAGGCATCCGGTGCACATCCTGCTACATTTGCTGGTTTCAGATCTTTATCCATCTGGAATACTTCTGGATGTGCCCAGCAGTCAGCGCTGTCCAGAGATACATAGAAAGGCATATCCCCGATGATATGAATACCCTTCTCATTAGCATAGTTATGAAGCTTGTTCCATTGATCCATAAAGACAAACTGTTCAAAGGCATAGAAATCAAGATCATCTTCATACTGTTCTCTGACTTCTTTTAAAGCTTCCGGTTTTCTTGTCTTATATGCCTCATCCCAATCCTGCCAGGATTTGCCATTATGAATCTGTTTCAATACCCGGTACAGACAATAGTCATCCAGCCAGTCTTTTTCCTTAAAAGAGAATTCTGCATATTCCTTTAAGTCAAAGCCATTGTCTTCCTTAAATCTCTCATATGCCTTACGCAATACATCATTACGGGCATGATAGATCTTTGCATAATCCACTCTTTCCGGATCATCGCCCCAGTCTTCCTGATTGACTTCATCATAGGTTAACCATCCATGTTCAATTAACTGGACAAGGTCAATAAAATACGGATTTCCGGCAAAAGCAGATAATGGCTGATAAGGAGAGTCTCCAAAGCCTGTCGGACCTACCGGTAATATCTGCCAGTAAGACTGCCCTGCCTGTTTCAGGAAATCAATGAATTCATATGCTTCTTTAGAGAAGCAGCCAATGCCATATGGAGATGGCAGAGAAAAAATAGGATAAAGTATACCCGCAGATCTTTTCATATGATCACACCTTTCAAAACTTATGTATCTATCATACTGCAAAAGAGAATCCTTAACATAAGGAATTTAATCTGATGAAGAACGGTTCACCATGTATATACCGATACATACTAACAGTAATGCGACCGGTAACTGCCATCCCAGGGAAGAAAGATCTTCTTTTAATAACAGTGCCGAGAGAATAACACCAAAGACAGGATTAGAAAAAGAGAATACCGCCACTTTGGATACAGGATTGTACTTTAACAAAAGACTCCATAAGGAATAAGCAGCCGCAGAGACAAAGGCAAGATACAGTAATACAAACCAGGCAGATATTGTCGTGGCATGCAGATGACCGCCAAGGATGCATCCGGCAATACTCATAATGAGTCCTCCGGCAGTAAACTGCCATCCGGATAACATAACCGGATCTTCAGAGGATGAGTATTTCTTGATTAATACGGTAGAAGCTGCGGCAGCCATGGTAGAAAACAGAATAAATCCTTCTCCATTCCATTTCATGTCAAATGATAAGGAAGATCCATTCAGATTTACTAACATAACGCCAATGAATCCCGGTATGCACCAGAGCAGCTTATGCCATATATGAGCTTCATTTCTTAAGAATAAAGCAGAAAATATAATTGCCATAAAGACATTGGAAGCTTCAATGACAGAAGCTTTGACACCTGTAGTATGTGCTAAGGCAATGTAAAAGAAGAAATACTGCAATACAGTCTGAAACAAGGCAAGATTCAGTACTTTGCCAATAGATCTTTTATGAGGATACAATACCTTCTTGGCAAGCAAAGATCCGATCAATATGGTTAAGATGCCCGCTAATGTAAAACGGATACCCGCAAAGAGAATCTGTGAAGATATATCTTCACTGTTTATGGCAAATAACCGGTAGCCTATCTTGATGCATGGAAAGGCACTGCCCCATAAAAGATTGCAGAATAAGGCAGTTAATACCATGACATAAGACTTTTGAAAAACAGATTTTTCTTTCATCAGAACTGTTCCAGCTCCCATGGCTTTAATACAACAGATTCTTTCTTCAATGCCTCTTTCTGTTCTTCATTCATATACTTCTTTTGAACAGCAGCTTCATAAACATATTCTTTAAAATATGCTTCACTGGCTGTAAAGAAACCATCCTTGCCAGATTCCTTACCCCAGGAATTCTCTATCTTCCATCTTACCGGTTTACCTTCTTCATCAAAGTCAACGCCAGTCAGCAATACATTATGAGTTGGCAAACTGATCTTTAACATCAGTCTTTCTCCTTTGGTAAAAGACATATCTTTCTTTAACCATGGCTCATATACATAGCTTTCCTGATCCCATACGCCATCTTTACGATTGATAAAGGCACCTGCATCAAGACCAATCCATACCGGCTGATTATCCTTTAACTGGCTGATTAATAATGCTTCAAATTCATCCCATGGCAGATTCAGTCTTCTGCGGTTCTGTTCTGCCATATTGCCATTATCATGAGACTCTATGACTCTGTGCATCGGTTCATATGGCGTTGGTTCATTGATAATATGAACATACTGACTTAAATCAATGCCTACATATTTATCATAGAAAGAATGTGGTGTCAGATGATAATCCTTATGATACACATCATTCTCATCACGATATGCATAATCAAATTCTTTTACGGGATGACCGAACATGATGCATTCAAAGCGGTATATTTCTGCCATCATCTTTTCTTTTACAGTATCAGTCTGATCTTCTGGTGTATCTTTTAAGATCAGTGCATCTTTCTTAAGCATCTGATTTAAAAGTACATTCATTTCAGAAGTATGATTGCTCGCCCATGTTTCACCCATCACTTCTTTCGGGACAAGACCATACTTCTGTATTAATCCGGCCGGCTGATCCCATACATTGCCATCTGAGATACCATTCAGGAGATACTGCAGCATATCAGAATGCCAGTCCTCATCTCTATGTTCTATAAACATATTCAGCCAGTTATTGCATTTTTCTAACTTATCATAGAAAGAAAGATAATTCTGGGAGAATTCAAACTGCCTGAGATTCATCTTTTCAGCAGTATATTCTCTTAACAGGTTCAAAGCAGAGAATTCCCAGCATCTGCCGCTCTTCTGCTGGTTAGTAATGCCCCTTGTCTTTACATCTATGGCAAAAGCACCATTTAATGTATCTGTATGCTGTTTCTGATATGCCAGAGTCTCAAGATCCGTTTCAGAGGCAGCTGCCTGCAGAGCAGGAATATCTTTATCTTCATTTGTATATGCTTCAAATTGTTTTAATTCTGATTCTGTTATTTCTTTCATATAACCCTCTTTTTCAAACCTCTCTATTATAAAAAACAGAGACTGCATAAAACAATGCCTTAATCTCTGTATGTTTCTAATCTTTTATCTAATTCTGACTTTGGCATAAAGCCTGCATAATTCATGACAATCTTTCCGTTATCAAATAATAACAATGCAGGTAAATCATATACATGCAGCAAGGTATTGAGCATCTCTTCGTGATCTGCATCAACAATGCCAAAGTCTATCTTATTGCCATATTCACTTTCCGCCTGTTCCAGTATTGGCTGCATCTGTACACATCCTGAACAGAAGTGACCATAGAATTCCAGTAATATCGGTTTATCATTCTGCATAACTTCTTTCTGGAAGTTTTCTAATGTAATCTTTTTCATTGCCTGTTTATCTTACGCGTAATAAAAAGAGATTGCTATTCAAATGATCATGGTAAAATATTCATATGAAATATACATATATATGCCCGTTAGGGAATCTTTTGTTAACAGCTGATGCTTCAGGTTTAACAAATCTCTCATATGAAGAAAAAGTTAATTCTGAAAATGAACATGAGGAAATCACTCCGGCAATAGAAAGGACAATTGATTGGCTGGATCAGTATTTTTACGGTGTGATTCCTGACTTTCTGCCAGAAATGCATCTGAAAGGAACTGCCTTTCAAAAGAAAGTATGGGAAGAGATCATGCATATTCCTTATGGAACAACGATAACATATAAACAATTGGCAGAAAGGATCTCCCCTTCTTTGGCTCCACAGGCAGTTGGACATGCATTGTCTAAGAATCCGGTTATGATCCTTGTACCATGTCACAGAGTGATTGGATCTGATGGTTCCTTATGCGGGTATGCCGGAGGATTAGAAAGAAAAGAATGGTTATTAAGATGGGAAAGAAGCCATCTGTAACACATAACATGCTAAGATACTCATATGAATGATTTAGAAAGAAAATATCTTGCCTTATCTTTGGAAAAACTGCAGTCTGTTCTTCCGGAGCCGGGAGTAATGATGCTTGCGGCATATGAAAAGAATCCGGATATGTACAGTGTAGAAGGATTTGATCATGATCTTGTCAGCTGTACATTCTCTTTCCCTGTTTCTGATGAAGAGGCAGCCAGAGTCATACAGCTTGTCTATGATAAAGATCAGATCATTGCGGATTGTTCGGGGATTTTTTCAGATATGAATCATATTCTGTACAGTGAAAATCTGTATAACTCTTTATGCGATGAATCAGACTGGATGTATCTGGAACATTTCACGTTATGCAGTATGCTTGGAATGAATGAAGAATATCCTCCATTTAAGAATCAGAATAAGCCGGATATTCCCGGTATTGTATTTTTATTTTCAAATGCATATGTTACAAAGGCATACCGTCAACAGCATATTCTTACATCCATGATGGAGAGTATCAGGGACTTCTGTGCACGTGATGCCGTAAATGAGCTGGATCTGTATATGGTTATTTCTTTAGATCCGGATGTAGCATGTTATGGCCCGGATGCCTCAGATAAGCCTTATATCTACTCTATGGAACAGGACGAGCCAAAGCGTCATATCAATGCAGAGATAGCAGAGAAACTTGGCTTTACACCCATCAAATTGGAAGCTGTACATCCGGAAGAAGAGACAGATGGTTCCAAGTTATGGTTTGCCCTTCGTCATGAACATGATCTGATTGTAGAGAGCACTCAGAATACACAGGCATAATCTGAAAATCCGGAATACAAATGTATTCCGGATTCATTTCAAACAAGCTTCATTTCTTTACGGATTCTTGCGACATCTTCTGTACTGATGTC
>CAZHUX010000080.1:0-7339 GCA_964535445.1 uncultured Galactobacillus sp.
ACGCTTCTACATGTCTGAACCAGAGACCGATTGTCTGGGATGGTGAAAAGGTCAAAGCCGGTGATATTCTGGCTGATGGCCCGGCTATGCAGAATGGTGAACTGGCATTAGGTCAGAACGTAACCGTAGCCTTCATGACATGGCATGGCTATAACTATGAGGATGCCATTATCATGTCTGAAAGAATGCAGGCTGAGGATTTCTATACATCTGTTCATATTGAAGAATATGACATTGAGTGCAGAGATACAAAGCTTGGTCCGGAAGAGATCACAAGAGATATTCCGAATGTATCCGAGAGTGCATGCCGTAACCTCGATGGACGCGGTATTGTCATGGTAGGTGCAGAAGTCAAGGAAGGTGATATCCTTGTTGGTAAGGTTACACCAAAGGGACAGTCTGAAGTATCTCCTGAAGAAAAGCTGTTATTAGCCATCTTCGGTGAGAAGTCCAGAGAAGTCAGAGATAACTCTCTGAAGGTACCGCATGGCGGTGCTGGTATCGTTCATTCTATCAGAGTGTTCAACCGCAAGGAAAACAAGGAACTGGCTCCGGGTGTCAATGAGGTAGTCAAGGTATATGTTGTCCAGAAGAGAAAGATCTCTGAAGGTGACAAGATGGCCGGCCGTCATGGTAACAAGGGTGTCATTTCCCGTATTAATCCGATTGAAGATATGCCATATATGGAAGATGGTACACCGATTGATATCATGCTGAACCCATTCGGCGTTCCTTCCCGTATGAACATTGGTCAGGTGCTTGAATTACATTTAGGCATGGCTGCCAAGGCATTAAATGTCAAGTTTGCAACACCGGTATTCGATGGTGTTTCCAATGATGATCTGCATGACATCATGAAGGAAGCCAACGTATCACCGGATGGAAAGTATGTCCTGCATGATGGTATGACAGGTGAAGCGTTCGATGAACGTATCGCTGTTGGTGTCATGTATATGATCAAGCTTGCACACATGGTTGATGATAAACTGCATGCCCGTGCAACCGGTCCGTATTCCTTAGTCACACAGCAGCCATTAGGTGGTAAGGCACAGAATGGCGGTCAGAGATTTGGCGAAATGGAAGTCTGGGCACTTGAAGGTTATGGTGCTGCATATACATTACAGGAAATTCTTACCGTTAAGTCTGATGATATCATGGGTCGTACAAAGACTTATGAAGCTATCGTCAAGGGCAAGGATATGCCTGAACCAGGTATTCCGGAATCCTTCCGTGTTATGGTACATGAACTGCAGGCTCTCGCCCTCGATATCCGCATGCTGGATGATGATGGCAATGAGATGGATCTGAAGCAGATGGAACAGGAAGAGCTCAAGGAAGAGACAAGTCTTGATATGAGCCGTCAGAATATTGTCAATGACGCTATGAATCAGGATGATCTGACAATCCGCAAGGGATTGGAAGAAGATGTTCCTGAGGCTGCCGAAGTCGGTTTCGATACAGGTGTAGATGACGATACACCGGAAGAAGACAAGTAAGGAGGATGAAGTCAGATGAATATCAATAACTTTACAGCGATTAAAATCGGACTTGCATCACCTGAGAAAATTCGTGAGTGGTCTTATGGCGAAGTAAAGAAGCCTGAGACAATCAACTATCGTTCTCAGAAGCCTGAGCGTGATGGTCTGTTCTGTGAGCGCATCTTCGGCCCTACAAAGGACTGGGAATGCGCCTGCGGAAAGTATAAGAAGATCCGCTATCAGGGTGTTATCTGCGACCGGTGTGGTGTAGAAATCACAAAGTCATCGGTACGTAGAGAACGTATGGGTCATATTGAACTGGCAGCGCCAGTTGCCCATATCTGGTATTTAAGAGGAATTCCAAGCAGAATGTCTCTGCTTCTGGACATTCCGCCAAAGCAGCTGGAAGAAGTTGTTTACTTTGTCAGCTGGGTTGTTACAAACGCCGGCGATACAAAGCTTCAGTATAAGCAGATTCTTTCCGAGAAGGAACTCAGAGAGAATACAGCTCTGTATGGACCGGGCAGCTTTACTGCCCAGACTGGTGCAGAAGCAGTCAAGACTCTGCTGGAACAGGTAGATGTTCAGGCTGAATATGATCAGATCATGGAAGAGCTGAAGAAGGCAAATGGTGAAAAGCGCAAGAAGTTAATCAAGCGTCTGGAAACTGTTGAAGCATTCTTAAATTCCGATAACAAGCCTGAATGGATGGTATTGACTGTATTACCGGTTATTCCGCCGGATTTAAGACCGATGCTGCAGCTGGATGGTGGCCGCTTTGCGACAAGTGATCTGAATGATCTTTACAGAAGAGTTATTACCCGTAATAACCGTCTGAAGAAGCTGCTGGAACTTGGTACACCAGCTATCATTGTCCAGAATGAAAAGAGAATGCTGCAGGAAGCAGTTGATGCTCTGATTGATAACGGCAGAAGATCCAAGCCAATCACTGGTGCAGGTGGACGTGCGTTAAAGTCTCTGTCTCATTCCTTAAAGGGTAAACAGGGACGTTTCCGTCAGAACCTGTTAGGTAAGCGTGTTGACTTCTCTGGTCGTTCCGTTATTGCAATCGGACCTAAGTTAAAGATGTGGCAGTGTGGTCTGCCTAAGGAAATGGCGTTGCAGCTGTATAAGCCGTTTGTCATTAACGAACTTGTCAATGAGCAGCTGGCTTCTAATCCAAAGACAGCTGAGAAAATGATCAACCGACAGGATCCGCGTGTCTGGGATTGTGTTGAGAAGGTCATTGAAGGACACCCTGTATTCCTGAACAGAGCACCTACATTACACAGATTAGGTATTCAGTCCTTCTTCCCTAAGCTGGTAGAAGGAAGAGCTATCCGTGTACATCCATTAGTATGTCCTGCATTTAATGCAGACTTCGATGGTGACCAGATGGCTGTCCATCTTCCATTAAGTGAAATGGCAAGAGCTGAGACAGAAGTGCTGATGCTTGGTGCTAACAACATCCTTGGTCCTAAGGATGGCAAGCCTATCGTTACACCTGGTCAGGACCTTGTTCTGGGTAACTTCTATCTGAATATGGAAGAAACATCACAGGAGTTCTACAACAAGGCTGATGCTCTGGATAAGCTTGGTGAACATGTTGAAGCAGAGAGATGGAGAAGATATGGTGACAATGAAGGCCATGTTTTCAAGGATCCTAATGAAGTACTGATGGCATACCAGACAGGTGTTGTACATCTGCATTCAAGAATTGCCTTACCAGCAGCTTCTCTGCATAAGACAGGCTTTACGGAAGAACAGAATCAGAAGTATCTGATTACAACTGTTGGTAAGATTATCTTTAACCAGGCTATGCCTGATGATTTCCCATATCTCAATGAGACAAATGCAGAAACACTCAAGGCTACACCTGACAGTGAATTTGTACCGATGGGAACAGATATCAAGAAGGAGATTGCCGGTCGTAAGATTCATGAGGAATTCAAGAAGAAAGACCTTGGTAATCTGATCGCAGCTATCTTCGATAAGTACAAGAACGGTGATGGATCCATTCATTCACCAACACCTCGTACATCTGATATTCTGGATAACCTGAAGGATCTTGGCTATCAGTATTCCATGGTTGCCGGTATGACAGTTGCCCTTTCCGATATCAAGGTAGCTCCTCACAAGGATGAAATGGTAGCGGAAGGACGCAAGCAGGCTGCTGTACTGAACCATTTAAGAGACAGAGGTCTGTTAACACCACAGGAGTGGGAAACACAGTTCTCTGCATTATGGGGTAATGTTAAGGATAAAGTCGGTGATACACTGATGGCTTCCCTGCCACGTATGTCTCCTATCAATATGATGGCTGTATCTGGTGCCCGTGGTAACAAGAACCACTTTACACAGTTAGCTGGTATGAGAGGTCTGATGGCTCGTCCTACACAGTCAAAGACCAAGGGTTATCAGCCGTCTATCATTGAGGTTCCTATTTACTCTTCCTTCCGTGAAGGTATGACTGTATCTGAGTTCTTCAACTCCTCTCATGGTGTTCGTAAGGGACTTACAGATACTGCCCTGAAGACAGCTGAATCTGGTTATCTGACAAGAAGACTTGTCGATGTTGCCCAGGAAGTTGTTATTACAGAGGAAGATTGTGAAACCGAAAAGGGTTATCTCGTTGATGGATCCAAGGCATATACAGATCAGTTCGGACAGGTTAAGGAGAATACCTATGGTGCTCTCTATGACAATAAGAACGGTTCTGTTATTGAACCTATGGCTGAAAGAATTGCCGGATACTACACTGCCGATGATGTAACAGATCCTGAAACAGGTGAAGTTATTGTTGAAAAGGATACATACCTGACCGATGAATTAGCACAGAAGTGTGCAGATGCACACGCTCAGGTAATGATCAGAAATGTATTTACCTGTGAAGCAGAAAATGGTATCTGCCGTAAGTGCTATGGTCGTAACATGGCTACCGGAAACCTGGTAGAAGAAGGCGAAGCTGTTGGTATCATGGCAGCCCAGGCTATTGGTGAACCAGGTACACAGCTGACCATGAGAAACTTCCACGCTGGTGGTGCAGTAACTGCAAATGGTGATATCACACAGGGTCTGCCACGTGTAGAAGAACTGTTTGAAGCACGTACACCTAAGGGTGTTGCCGTTATCTCCAAGATTGATGGTGAAATCACTGCTATTGAAGATAACAAGGATAACAAGGACAATGTTATCGGACACATTGTTACGGTTGCCAATGAAACAGAGTCCATTCAGCATAAGTGTGACCTTTCCCAGATCATCAGACCTTGGATGAAGGTCGGTACCAAGGTTCATGCCGGTGATAAGCTGACTGAAGGTCAGATAGCACCTAAGGAACTGCTGGAAGTTGCCGGTGTGGCTGCAGTTCAGGAATATATCCTGAAGGAAGTCAAGAAGGTTTACTCTACACAGTCTATTGATATTTCCGATAAGCATCTGGAAGTTATGATCAGACAGATGCTCAAGAAGGTCATTGTACTGGATGGTGGAGATTCCAAGCTCAGTGCAGGTCAGACATTATCTCTGCATCATATGAATGAGATCAATGATGATCTGCTTGCAGAAGGCAAGACACCTGCAAAGTTCGGACCTATTCTGTTAGGTATTTCGAAGTCTGCAGTAGAAACAGATTCCTTCCTGTCTGCGGCATCATTCCAGGAGACAACCCGTGTATTGACAGACGCTGCTGTCAAGGGTAAGGTCGATCATCTGGAAGGATTGAAGGAAAATGTCATTATCGGTAAGCTGATTCCAGCTGGCACCGGACGTGACTTTGACCGTGAATCCACCCGCAGAATCAAGGCTGTTGCGGCTAAGCTCAAGGAAGAGCGTGAAGAAAGAAACAGAAAGCTGGAAGAAGCACAGCAGGAAAAGCTGCCTGATTCCATCCTGGGTACTTCCGAACGGTCTTCTGATGAATCAGAAGCAGCTGAAAAGCAGTAATATTCCATATAAGAGTTCCGTTAACACGGAGCTCTTTTTTCATATGCGGAAACAATAATATTTCTGTAACATACGTTACAGAAAGAAAATCACTTTATTGGTATTCTTCTGATTGTTGAGGAAAGAGGAGAATACTATGGAAGAAAAAATGTTTTGTTTCCAATGCCAGGAAACAGCTGGCGGAAAAGGTTGCCGGTATGCCGGTGTCTGCGGCAAGTCCAGTGATATGGCCGGGATGCAGGATCTGTTGATTTATGTAACAAAGGGACTTTCAGCCATTACTACTGCACTCAGAAAAGAAGGTAAAGAGATCAGTGAGGAAGTAAATCATCTGGTCAGTGTAAATCTCTTTACAACAATAACAAATGCAAACTTCGATATAGATGCAATAAAAGATCGTATTGAAATGACGCTGAGTACAGAACAGGAACTGAAGGAGATGCTTACAGAAGAAGATCTGAACAGTCTGCCTGAAGCTTCCAGATGGTATGGTTCCAGAGGAGAGTATGTTTTCAAGGCAATGTCTGAAGAAGTCGGTGTTCTTTCAACAAAAGATGAGGATATCCGTTCATTGAGAGAATTGATCACCTATGGATTAAAGGGATTAGCAGCTTACAGCAAACACGCTAATGCATTGTTAAAGGATGATAAGGATGTTGATGCATTCATACAGGAAGCATTGGCAAAGACACTGGATGACAGTCTGAGTGTGGATGATCTGATTCAGCTTACTCTGGAAACAGGTAAATATGGTGTACAGGGTATGGCATTGCTTGATGAAGCAAATACTTCCGCATATGGCAATCCGGAGATTACCAAAGTAGATATCGGGGTCAGAAAGAATCCGGCAATATTGATCTCCGGACATGATCTGAAGGATCTGGAAATGTTATTAGAACAGTGTGAAGGTACCGGGGTTGATGTATATACACATGGGGAAATGCTGCCGGCACATTACTATCCTGCCTTTAAGAAATACAAGTGTTTTGCAGGAAACTATGGCAATGCATGGTGGAAACAGGATACAGAGTTTGAAAGCTTTAACGGACCAATTTTGATGACAACAAACTGTATTGTTCCGCCAAAGAATTCTTATAAGAACAGATTATGGACTACCGGAGCTGCCGGATATCCTGGCTGCCGTCATATAGATGCGCCATATGGTGAAACAAAAGATTTCTCAGAGATCATTGCCCAGGCAAAGACACTGCCGTCTCCTCAAGAAATTGAAACAGGTACAATTACAGGAGGCTTTGCGCATAATCAGGTCTTTGCTCTGGTAGATCAGATCACAGATGCTGTAAAGAGCGGTGCTATTAAGAAGTTTGTTGTTATGGCTGGATGTGATGGTAGAATGCAATCCAGAAACTACTATACGGATTTTGCAAAAGCACTTCCTGATGATACTGTTATCTTAACTGCCGGATGTGCCAAGTATAAGTACAATAAACTGAACCTGGGAGATATTAATGGTATTCCGAGAGTACTTGATGCAGGTCAATGCAACGACTCTTATTCTCTGGCATTGATTGCATTAAAGCTGAAAGACATCTTTGGGGTGAAGGACATTAATGACCTCCCGATAGTTTACAATATTGCCTGGTATGAACAGAAAGCTGTTATTGTATTGCTGGCATTACTGTATTTAGGTGTTAAGAATATTCATCTGGGACCAACATTACCTGCATTCTTATCACCAAATGTAGTAAATGTATTGGTAAAAAATTTTGGAATAGCCGGAATTGATACAGTAGAAAATGATATGAAGGCATTTGGTATTAAGTAGCGAAACATGAACCTCATGAAATAATTCATGAGGTTTTTAAGTATTAAGCTGAACTCTCCTATATCTCTAAAGCCTTAAAGTCAACAGGAACAGGCTTTAAAAAGTCAAGAATTATAAATTTTTATGAAAA
>CAZHUX010000081.1:0-6483 GCA_964535445.1 uncultured Galactobacillus sp.
ATACTGTTTCTTTCTCAGTTCGTTTTCATGTTCCAGTTGTTTTTCAAGATCCTGTTCCAGCTCACTAAAAGAGTCTAAAATTCTAACAATTTCTTGCTGAACTGGTAAAGGTGGAACTGGGATATTTAATTTTGTTACTTGGTCCAAATAAATTCCCTTTTGTGCCGCTCCATGTGCATTAGCCAACATGTATTCCTGTAATGTAGAAGAATCTAATGCATATTTCAGATATGAAGAATCAATCTGTTTGAAATCAGGATGTATGACACATAGACTTCTCTGAGCTAAAACATGAATATCAGATTTCACAACCGCAGTTCTTCCAATTGCTCCAACAATTGTTAGCAAAACATCCCCACTTCTTATATCCGTACGCTTATTTTCAAGTTCATATATATCTTCAGACACATATTTTGAGGAATTTAAATCAATCTTTCCGTCATTAACATTCTGAGCACTAATTATTGGAAAATCGCCTTCGCTAAAGGTATTCTTAGGTAAATTATGCATACCATCTGTGATCTTTAGTGACACATCCCCAAGCTTCTTATACTCCACCCCATCCGGACAATATTCCTGAATAAGTTCTTGAAGCCTACTCATTCTTATCATCCTTTCTGAGATCAGATACGATCTTATCTATCTGATCTCTGAGTTCCTGTTCTTTCTTTACTGTTTCCTGTATCTGTTGTTCCAAGACATCTATATCTATCTTTTCTGTTGTATCTTTCTTCTCTACATAGGTAGATACAGATAAGTTGTAATCCTGTTCAGAGATATCTTTGCCATCAACTAACTTAACCGCATATTCAACATCTTCTCTGTCCATGTACCACTTATAGATCTGCTGAATATTGTCTTCTGTTAACTGGTTGGAATTGGTTACTTTAATGAATTGTGATGATGCATCAATAAAGGATACTTTTCCATCTGTTCTGTTCTTTCTTAAGATCATTAAGCATGTAGCTATAGATGTTCCAAAGAACAGATTATCAGGCATCTGTATGATGGCATCAATGTAGTTATTATCAATCAGATACTTTCTGATCTTCTTCTCTGCTCCACCTCTGTAAAGTACACCCGGGAAACATACAATCGCAGCTGTCCCTTCATTAGACAGCCATGATAGACAATGCATGACAAAGGCAAGATCTGCCTTGCTCTTAGGTGCTAATACACCGGCAGGAGAGAATCTTTCATCATTGATTAATACAGGATTAGAGTCACCTTCCCAATGAATACTGTATGGAGGATTAGAAACAATCAGATCAAATGGTTCTTCATCCCAATGTTTTGGATCTGTTAATGTATCTCCTAGCTGAATATCAAACTTATCATAGCCAATACCATGTAAGAACATATTGATTCTGCAGAGGTTATAGGTAGTTAAGTTAATCTCCTGACCATAATAGCCAAGCTTTACGCCATCATCACCAAGAATCTTGGCTGACTGCAGTAACAGAGAACCAGAACCGCATGCAGGGTCATAAACCTTATTGATATGTGTTCTTCCTCTTAAACCTATTAATGTCAGTAATCTGGATACTTCCTGAGGTGTGAAGAATTCTCCACCTGACTTACCGGCATTAGCCGCATACATTGTCATCAGGTATTCATAGACATCCCCTGCTCCATCTACAGCTGAGTTGTCATAGTCACCAAACTTCATATCTGCGATAGCATCTAAAAGCTTGGCAAGCTTCTTATTACGGTTTTCTACGGTATTGCCAAGCTTTGGACTATTTACATCTACATCCGCAAATAATCCTTTAAAGTCTTTCTCGGATGGAGAACCTAATGCAGATCCTTCTATAGCTCTGAATACTGCTTCTAAGGTTTCGTTCAGATTAGTAGAATCTTCATGTGCTTTCTTCTGTACATTGCAGAATAACTGAGAAGGAAGAATAAAGAATCCCTTGGATTCAACAAGGTCCTGCTTTGCTTGTTCTGCTTCATCATCAGATAATTTGGAATAATCAAAATCAGGATCACCTGCTTCATGTTCACCCTGGTCTATATAGTTCTGAAGATTCTCAGAGATAAAGCGATAGAACAGTAAAACAAGCACATATGCTTTAAAGTCCCATCCATCTACTGATCCTCTCAGATCATTCGCCATAGCCCATACAGCCTTATGAAGCTCATTACGCTCCTGTACCCGCTTATTATTATCTGACATATTCTCTTTTCTCTCCTATACCAATCGTTGTTAACTTCAATTATCTTATCATTTCCTTGATGATTCGTATACACGATTAAGAATACATACGGTTATCTAAAACTGATATTTTCTAAGATACAGTAAAGTTATCAAAGACATCATACAGTCTGATACAGGCATCGTGATATAGACACCATCTGCTTTAAGAAATACAGGTAATGTATACAGCAAGCATACAGGAAGAATGACAGATCTCATGACAGCTAAGAATGCGGATACTTTCTGCTGTAATACTGCCTGCAGATATAAAGCACTTAATACACAGAAGCCCATAAACGGGAAACATAAGAAATATAAACGCATGATATGAGGAGCCATGGATAATACTTCCGGTGTTGTTTTCATAAAGATATGAATGATTGTGTTTGGAAACAACTCCCCTGTTATTGTGAAACAGATTCCCATGATCAGTACTGTTTTTACGCCTAACTGATAGAATTTCTTTACTCTTTCAGTATTATCAGCACCATGATTCACAGATACACCAGGCTGGATTGTCTGTCCTACTCCCGCAAAAAGAGCCTGGCATAAGATAGAGATGGTATTGATTACACCATAGATACCTAATGCTGATGGGCCTCCCCACAGAAGCATCTGTTTATTCATGCATATGGCAAGAATGACATTGCCTAAGTCTAATAAAGAGGATGGTGCTCCGGTAGTAATGATGTTTTTTATGGCAGGAAGGATCCTATAAGGCTTTATGAAATTAAGATGATTCTCTTTGGTAAAGAAGTGAGAAAGCATGATAAAGCATTGTACGGCTGTTCCTGTAACTGTTGCCAAGGCAGCACCTTTAACGCCCATGTTTACCGGGAATACAAGAAACCAGTCCAGAAACATATTGATGCATCCACCGGTAAGTACAGCAGCCATCGCTCTTTTAGGGTCTTTATCGATTCTGATAAATGGTGCTAGTAAGTCAGGAATTACAATGACAGGAAAGAATCGTATGATCCATATACCGTATTCCATAGCTACCGGAAGTACTTCTTTATCTGCGCCAAAGAATGTCAGAATCTGTGGTAAGAATAAAGCAAAGATCAGCCAGGCTGTACATGTTAAGGCAATGCATAAGATTACCGATACGGTAAAATAAGCCAGAGCCTTTTCTTTCTTTCCTTCTCCTAATGCATTGCCATAACGTACGGATCCACCGGTAGAACATAAAAAAGCAATGACAGCCATCAGTATGTAGATAGGATTAATAACAGCTAAGGCGGCAGAACCTGCAGGTCCTGCATATTGTCCTACTGCTATCGTATCTACAAAACTGTAAACTGACATTGCTAAAGCTGAACCTAATGTAGGTACAAGATATTTTCTGTATATCTGATTTACATTGTCTTTTAAGAAATCCATATGGCTGTCATTATAGTATAAAAAACAATGATATCGGAATATCATTGCTTAATACATGTTTTCTTCTGTATATTCTGCATCTATGATGGTGTCATCATTACCTTGTTTTAGAGAAAGGTATGCTTCTACCCAGGTACAATCTATATATGGATGTGTCCATAATAAGCCAAGGATACCGCATGTTAATGCACCTAGAAGATACCAGCCTATGAAGGATAAATCCATGATGAATAAATCCATCTTATGACCATCTGTCATCTGCTTTGATAAGGCAAATGCTTCTTTTCTGTCCATATCAGGATTCTCGGCAAGGATGTAAGGAATCATGCTGTATTCATAGTGTTTTACGATACCTGGTATGATCAATAACAAAGACCATAAGACCTGGAATATATCACGACATAACAGAACAAAGGTTGTATGCTTATAGTCACGTCTGTTGAAACCGGAGAATACGGTTGATGCATTCTCTGGGGCAGAGGCATTTCTGATGAAGAAACGGCAGCCACCTACTTCAATTGTCAAAGAAACAAAGATACGGATCAGGATGATTGCGGCAACAATCGCAATCACTATGATCAGTGATATCTTTCCTGCACTTCCAATATCCGGTGTATTGAAATCAAAACCATGAAGATCCTGCTGGATATCCTGTGATACATTGCCACCGGACTGATTTTCATTGATATAGCTTCCGCCTGCCGTTGATGCAGAATAAGAACCTGTTAATAAAGTAACGACAAAGGATGCTAATACTGCACCCCAATAGTTTCTATAGAAAGCAAGTTTTGCTTTTGCTTTTAACTGAATACGATCAAACATAATATCTCCCTTTTCTATCTTATCATGAATATCATTCTTCTTTTTTTATTATCATGATAATTTGTGACATAATAGTGGAAGGAGAATTCAGTCATGAAGACAAAGAAACTTAAAAGCAGATTAGCAGTTTTCTTTGTAGGTATCATCGGATTAATCATAACAGCCGGATCAGCCTGTATCATCTGCCATAACGAATCTGAAGAAAGGCATAACACCGCCCAGTCTATTGCGCACAGCCGTTCTATCCTGTTTCAGGAATTTATGGATAAACGTCTGAATCTGACAAAGATCATGAAAGCAGTTGTATTCTATACTAACGGCGACATGAATAACATCATGCCTACCCTATCCGAGATGTACAGATACAACAGTCCTGCCATCAGTTCCTTTGCCTTAGCTCCAGATGGTGTCGTCAGTGTCTGTTATCCGGTAGATCAGAATACCATCGGTACGGATCTCTTTTCTTTTGAAGAGTATAAGAGTGCATTTGAATTTTCCAGAGATACCATGAATTCCGTGATTACATTAACACCTGAGAATCATCCTGATACAGTCAATCTCTATAATCCTGTCTATCTGAAAGAGACAAAGACAGGCTATGATGTTTTCTGGGGATTTGCGTCTACATCCTTTTCCTTTCAGACACTGTTAGACGAATCCCGTATATCAGAGTTAACAGATAACGGGTATCACTACAGATTAGAGATGTACAGAACTTCTGATCACAGTACAACAGCGATAGCACAAAGTGACAATCACTGGAATGATCCCAAAGCAGAAAGCTATTCCGTAGAAGAAGCAGGATATACATTTACATTAACCATATCTCCAGTAAACGGATGGTTCAGCTATCGAACAGCTGAATGGGTATGTGCAGCCGGAATTGTTCTGACAATACTTGCCATGTCCTTAACCGCTGCCGGTCTTCACATTCAGGAAAGCAATGTTCTCTTACAGGAATTGTCCTCAAGAGATGACTTAACAAAGCTTTTAAACAGAAGAAGCTTTGAAACAGAAATACAGTTATTAAACAAGAGAAAGATGTCTTATACCGTCTTCTTCCTCGATGCCAATCACTTTAAGGAAGTTAATGATACGTATGGTCATGATGCAGGAGATGAGGTATTAAGAGAATATGCAATACGCCTAAATGAATTATTTGACGGGCATATCTACCGGCTTGGTGGTGATGAGTTCGGCGGCTATGTACCGCATATCATGATGGATGAAGAAAGAGAGAAGTTTCTGCATAAGATACAGAAAAGCATGAAGAAACCATTTAACTATAAGGGACATGAAATTACCCTTTCTATTTCTGCCGGTTATTCTCTTTCTGAAGAAGGAAAGAGCTTTGAAACCATGCTTAAGGAAGCAGATGAAAGAATGTATCAGCGTAAAGAACAGTATCATGATCATGGAACATGTGAAAATATGTAAAATTATGTCAAAGTATTGTAACTGTTAAAAAAAGGACTATTATCTAGAAGATGACAAAAATATTAGGAAGCACGCATTCCTTTCAGGATGCGGATGATAAAAAAGCAATAGAGTTTATTAACATTGTCTCAGATATAGCCGCTATACCGGAGTATCAGGAAATGAAGCATATGATGCAGCATCATGCGACAAGCCGTTACCAGCATTGTCTCAATGTTGCATGGTATTCCTACCTCATGAGTAAGAAGGCACATCTGGATTATGTAAGCTGCACAAGAGGCGCCATGCTGCATGATTTCTATCTGTATGACTGGCACACAGAAGTTCCATTACCAGGCAGACATTGTGCCGTACATCCAAGAGTCGCATTAATGAATGCAGAGAAGTACTTTGAACTGAATCCGATAGAAACGGATGTCATACTGCATCACATGTGGCCGAATGGCACATCAAGGCCTGAAACAGAAGAAGGCATGATTGTCCAGGCTGCCGATAAGTATTGTGCATTTCTGGAATTTACAAGTCATGGGGTTTTAAAAATTCCTCATCTTGTATCTCATGCGTACCATACAATCATGGCTGGCTGATGAACTGCAGAATGCAGTTCTTTTTTTACTTTTTCTGAGGGTTTTGCCATTTCT
>CAZHUX010000082.1:0-6038 GCA_964535445.1 uncultured Galactobacillus sp.
ATGACAGATACAGATCACATCTCTTTTGATTCAGATGGTGTCTTCTGTGATCCGGAAGAACATCCCGCAGAGATCATTGATGGAAAGGGGATGTTCCTGATGCCGGGGCTGATTGATGCACATACACATCCGGTTAATCAGAAGAATGTTCAGGACTTTGTAAAGAATGGTGTGACATCAACCTTTGCCATTTCCGCACCAGATGAAATCCGGGATCTTCCTGATTCAGAAAGAATCTTTTCCACGTATGGAATGGCACTTGGTAATGTCAGGGACGGACGCCGGTTTGTACAGGATGAGATTGCCCATGGCAGTGCTTATATCAAAATTATTGTGGAAGACAAACCACGGATGGCAGGCAGTGCCATCACACAGGAAGTAATGAATGAAATTGCGGATGAAACCCATAAGAACGGATATCTGCTTGCCGTACATGCCGTATCCGTACCAACTCTGGAAATGGCTGTAAAAGCAAATACGGATATTCATATTCATGTTCCACTCGAGGCAGATATTCCCGATGAACTGATCTCAGCGATGGCAGATAATCATGCCTGCTGTGTTCCTACATTAACAATGATGAAAGGTTTCTCTGATTCTCTGTTCTATGGTTATCACAGAAGTGATTTTCAGTATGCGGTACATAATGTTGAGAAGATGCATCAGGCAGGTATTCCGATTCTTGGTGGAACAGACGCAAACAATGTATTTATTCTGCCAAGAGTAAGATTTGGAACAGATCTGCATACAGAGATGAAACTTTTATCTCAATGCGGGTTATCAAATCAGGAGATCTTACAGAGTGTTACTTCCACTGCAGCCAGAGGATTTCATAATGATAAGATCGGATTCATTCAGAATGACAAAATGGCAGATTTTATCCTGCTCGATGGCAATCCTCTTGAGAATCTTTCTGACATTGACCAGATTCATCAGGTATGGATCGGTGGTAACAGAGTGCTGTGATCTTACGTTTAGTGTAATTGTGAGTTTAACGGATACTGATCTTCTGCTTAGAACATGGTAGAATCAGTACTCGGATAGGATTACCGGAGGCGTCACTCATGATGGAAGAGAAGAAGGTAGGATATATTGAACTGATCTATGACCTTGTCTTTGTATATATGACAGGAAGAGATACGGAACTGCTGGAGAGTTTTTCCAATGGTTTTGTAGATGCCAGAGCCTTTATTATTTATATTGTCTGTACATTATCGATCATACAGATATGGAACTTTACAACGTTCTATATCAATATGTTCGGACGAAATGGTCTGCGGGATCATCTGTTTCTTCTGCTGAATATGTATCTGATGTTTTTCATTGGTGAAGCAACCAGAACAGATGTAATTTACATCTCTTTGTATCACATTCCCTGGGCTTTGATACTGGTGAATATCGGAATGCAGTATGTGATAGAACTGAGGAACCATAAAACTGATGTCTGGAATCAGGATATTATACGAAGAATGGCATTAGCATTATTTTCGGAAGCATTTCTGGTATTTATTGCTTCAATGTTACCGGTGATTCCTTCTCTGATTCTCTCTCTTGCGGCAATCGCTGCAGGAATTCTGATGACATTTCTGGGAAGAAAACGGAGTATCGGAGGTCATGTGAACTTCATGCATCTGACGGAAAGAGCCATGCTGTATGTGGTGCTGACATTTGGCGAGATGATCATTGCCGTTACCGGATTCTTCAATGGTGCAGGCAAGGGATTGAATCCCGCGATGATCTATTATTCTGTTTGTGCCTTTTTAATTCCGGTCGGATTATTTCTGAGCTATGAGATTCTCTACAATTATCTGATTGACCGGGAAGGAAGCTATAGCGGTCTTGCTTACATGTGCATTCATATATTCATTCTGTTTGCATTAAATAATGTGACGGCATCGATTCACTTCATGCGTAACAGTGAAGTTGCCAATACCCCGAAAGTCATGTTTCTTGCGGTTTCCGTCGCCGGATATTTTCTCTGTCTGTTTCTGTTACATGGACATTTTAAAATGAAGTGCAGAAATGACACCAGGGCATTGATAGGCCTGGCAGGACTGAGTGTGGCTTTTCTTGTGCTGATGGCATTGCTTCATAACAATATGGCATGGAACATCCTGATCACTGTTATCTATACATTTATGATTCTGATCATTCTGCACCGGATGAACAGTGTACGTGAACAAAGAATGCAGAAAGAATAAAAAATCGATCAGTCGGAAGAGGCAGGAAGACCTTTTTGTAGGGGGTTTAACAATATGGCAGGGGAAATAGAATTTATTGTAATGGATATAACCCGAATGCATGTTGATGTCATTGTCAATGCAGCAAACACCAATCTTGCCCAGGGTGGAGGCGTATGCGGCGCAATTTTTCATGCAGCTGGAAGTGATAAACTGAACCAGGCTTGCTCATCCATTGCTCATTGTGATACAGGGAATGCTGTGATTACACCAGGATTTAATCTATATGCAAAATATATCATTCATGCAGTAGGACCGATCTGGAAAGGTGGAAAATATGATGAAGAGAAATTGCTTTATTCTTGTTATCAGAAGTCATTGTATCTGGCATTGAAGCATGATTGTCACAGTATAGCTTTTCCACTGATCTCATCCGGAATCTATGGTTATCCAAAGAAAGGCGCCTGGCACACTGCATTGCAGGCATGTAGTGATTTTCTAAAAAAGAATGAGGATTATAATCTGACAGTATATTTCTGTGTTCTTGATATTGAAAGCGAGCAGGAAGGTATAGAAGAGCTTGGCAGAATTCAAAAGGGATCACAAAAGGTTGTTCTGTTTCATAAGGAGAATGAAAAGCCATACGGCTGTTTCAGCAACTGGTATCCTTGTCATTTTGTGCTGGAAGGCATTACCTATTCAAGTTCAGAACAGTATATGATGGCAAAGAAGGCTCTGTTATGCAATGATCTGGATGCTTATGAGCAGATCATGCATGCGGATAGTCCGGCTGAATGTAAACGTTTGGGACGAAAAGTTAAGAACTTTGATTCTGACAAATGGAATGAAGCACGGTGTGGTATTGTGTATCATGCCGTGAAAGCAAAGTTTTCACAAAATGAAGATCTAAAGAAGATTCTGCTTCAGACTCATGATCAGATCCTGGCTGAGGCTGCTCCAAGAGATCAAATCTGGGGAATTGGGATGGATGCCAGTGAAAATGGTGCAGACAAACCAGACAACTGGAAGGGCCAAAATCTGTTAGGACAGATCCTGATGCATGTTAGAAATGAATTGAACAAGAAGAAAGATTGAATAGCATTGCATCATTAGTTTATGATCCTGTGGCTTTAACAAGCAAGTATCCAAAAATAATGACTAGTCATTGTTCATCAGTCTTTTGATTTCGTTAGAAAAAGTATTTACATTTTCTAACGAAAGTATGTAAATCCAAAAAGCGGCAGGACAACATGATGATCAGAAATACTACAGTCCAATACAAAAAGAACGGGCAGTCACATCATACAGTTAATGTGGATTACCCGTCCTTTTAAATTACAGATTAATCCTTAAGCTTCATTTCGATCTCATTCATTTTATTTGTCAGCTGCTTGTATTCTTCACGGGTTCACTGATTGAAGCTTTGAAAATAAGCTTAAGCGCCCATAAGAACAGAATGAATGTAAGCAAAGGAACAAGGAATGAAGTCAGAATCATAATGGCAGTAAGTTGCACAAAATTGTCTGCAGCATTGATCACCTTGGTAGTGATTTCACTGACGTTTACTTTGACTCTTTCAGCAGCGTCCGCAGCCTTTTCTCCTACATCGTTTAGTGTATCCTGAACGATTTCCCATACATTTTTAGAATCATTTGAATCGGAAGAGTTATTAGAGTTTTCTTTCTCTTTTTCTTTGTTATCAGAGTCTTCCGTAAATTGAAGGGCATCTTGTGCTTTTTCAAGATTATCCTGATATGCACTTTCTACAGATTTGGAAAATGCTACGCTCAACGGGACTATGCATGTAAGCAGTGCGCTTAACAATAAAATGCGTATTCCTAATGACTGGAGCCATTTCTTTCGAAAAATAAAATAGCAGATCAATAAACCCAGAGAAACAGGAATTAACCATGTTGCTGTAAAGGTTTCGGCTACAGAAACAATATATTTCTCCAGATATACGATCACAAGAATTCCAGCCATGTATCCTGTGATATCTGCCAGCTTTTCAGCAATTGGTGTTGTTGCATCACTTGGAATGGCAGCCAGAACTACACTGGTGGTTGCGGAGACTGCCGTAGTTTTAAGAACTGTTTTTTCTTTTTCATTCAGATAATTAATGGAATATGACGTTGCCTTATCAGACTGCATGAAAGGTCTTAATGCAAAAAGTGAAAGCAGAATACAGATACCTAGAATAATGATTGTAATGAGCGTTGATTTCTTCCTGATGTTTTCCGTAAATCTCATCTCCTTGATAAACCAATTGCCGCCGCAGCAATACCTATTAACAGAAGAACAGGCAATGCATATACTGCAAATCCCAATACAGATACAGCAAGAATTCCTAATATTGCATACCCGATGATATCAAGTATGAATCCAAACAGTTTTCCGGCTATTCTGAATGCAAATCCGGTAATCGTAAAGAATAACCATAATAGAAATATCACTATAAGAAGTGTCATCATGTTAATATCCTCCAGTACTTTCTAACACTGTTCCATATGGAACGGTCAAGGACAGAATAGTTATTATCAGTTAATGAAACCATACCCAAAATGCTTCCAAAGGAATCATTTATCTATTTCTTTCTGTCTTTGTTTCAGAGCCTCTTTGAATTTATCTTCATCAGTATGATGTACACCATTTTGAGCATCTTCTTCATTATCAAAGATGTTATCCATGCCGATATGATTTACATATCCACATTTCTGACATTTCCAGCTGTCCAGATGATCATCAAATCCATCCTGCTCATTGAGATGTGCCTGACAGTTATCACAATACCATTCTATTCCGGGAAACCGGTTATCCAGATCATCACCATCATAGGTGTAGTAATACTGTTCAGGATGAAATAGAGCATTCAGCTTGTCTTTTAACGTTCCATCTTCTGAAGGCTGTCTGTGTACAGCTATAAAACTGCTGTCATACATTCTTAATACTCTGCCAGTTTCATTTCTTAAAAGACTGCCTGTTAATAACCACAGGTATGCATTGCCTAATCCTTCATATGTTGCTAATTCAAGCTGATAGGCTGCGTTATAGATAATACCGTCAAACACTTCATCATCTAAAGGAAATGGTTCACAGCTTTTCTCATATTCATCCATATCTGCTCTTTTATCTGCCAGAGCAAAGATAAGATCTAACAGATGCTGACCAAATGTATTTGCTTCTTCATCATTGAATACATCCAGATGCTTCAATACATTTTCTTTTAAAGAGGGAGTCAGTTCCATATCAGACACAAATACAGAAGCCAGGTGTTTCTGTATTAATTCTGCGGTTTTACGTTCTTTCTCCTGATTGCCTTTGGCTGTACCAGTCAACCTGCCGGTAATCTGAGAGATTCTTGTACTGCCACCAGAATAATAATGACCATGATACTTTATGGCATGAATGGTAAATTCATGATCTATGTATTCAGCAGGCTTTTTGGTGTTACCATCCGATGGTTCTTCATAAATAATCAGTCCCGGAAACCATTCATCCAGTAATTCCAGCTGGTTTCTGCTTTTCTGATTTGTGAATGTATCATAGATTCCTGAAATCAACCCATAACGTAAGTCTTCCATGTCACAATCATAGTGGTATTTATTCACTATTTTCAATCCTTTTGGAAGAAATTTGGGCATATATTCTTTACTTTCACACTGTTACTTTTACATGCACAGGAGGTGATGCTGATGAATACAGATACCGTTCCACAGGGAACAGCACATCAGCAGTAAAAGAAAGATGATGAATTTAAGAATTCTTCTTTACTATGTCTGGCATGCATATGGTGAAAGATGTCATTACTTATCAAAGATTATCGCAGTCAGAAAAGAACCTTCCAACAAACTGATTAAA
>CAZHUX010000083.1:0-5766 GCA_964535445.1 uncultured Galactobacillus sp.
GGCTGGGGCAGCGAGGTTCGAACTCACGATGAGGGAGTCAAAGTCCCTTGCCTTACCACTTGGCTATGCCCCAATCAGGCAGCCGGATGGTTTTGTTATTTAATATCCGAAGATACCCTTTAACCAAAAATGGTGGAGACGGGTGGTTTCGAACCACCGAACCCAGAGGGAGCAGATTTACAGTCTGCCGCGTTTAGCCACTTCGCTACGTCTCCACAGTGCCGACCACAGGAATCGAACCTGCAACCTACTGATTACAAATCAGTTGCTCTGCCAATTGAGCTAGGTCGGCATAAAATGGTGGAGGTTACAGGACTCGAACCTGTGACCCTCTGCTTGTAAGGCAGATGCTCTCCCAACTGAGCTAAACCTCCATCGTTACTCTTTTTCAGAGTGCTAAATAAATATATCACAGCACCTTGTGTGCGTCAACAAGTTATTTCTTTTTCTTCTTATATTTCATGTGCTACAATACAAGACATACGGGACTTATATGGAGATATATAACGCAGATGCAAATAGCTGGATATCTGGATTTTTAAAGGCTGAATTGGTTGGTTTTGTTATCCCTGCTATTTACAGTGCAGCATATGCGGATATCGCTTATGTATATTGTCATAGGCAATTTGATCCGGATAACGGATCAGGAAGTAACCATGAAATATCTGGCTGATTGTGTATGATCCGGTTATTGTATGAGGTTGAAGTATGTATAGAAAGACATGGATGGAAATTAATCTGGATGCAGTTGCAGAGAATGTAAGAGTAACTAAGGAAATCTGCGGTAAGAAGTATATTGCCGTATTAAAGGCTGATGCCTATGGATGCGGTGATATGCAGGTAGCTCAGGCTGTTCTGGACGCAGGTGCAGATATGCTGGCTGTTTCTTCTCTTGATGAAGCATTAATGTTAAGAAATGGCGGCTATGAAGGAAAAATACTGATTCTTGGTGCAACCGATGCAGATGATGTTTCAGTATTAATACAAAATCATATTTCTACAGCCGGATATTCAATGGAATGGGTAAAGGAAGTCATTAAGCATGACTGCAAAGGTCTGCAGGTACATCTTGCCGTAGATACTGGTATGAACAGACTTGGCTTCAAGGATAATGCATCCTTAAAGGAAGCCTTTGATCTATTACAAAAGAATGGCTGTGTCATGGAAGGTATCTTTACGCATTTCTGCTGTTCTGATGAAATGGATCATGTCCGTACAGACAAACAGTATGAATTGTTTGTATCAGCATTGGATGCCTTGAATTATCCATTTGAATGGATTCATTGTGATAACAGTGATGCGACCATATTCTTCAAGGATCCCCGTTCCAATGCCTGTCGGGTAGGCATCAGTCTGTATGGTATTTCTCCTTATAAGAAAGATCTTCATAAAGCTGTTTCTCTGTATACCGAAGTATTCATGACCAAGCATGTCAAAGCCGGTGAAACCATCGGTTATGGTGCAACCTATACTGCCAAGAAGGATGAAATCATCGCGACATGTCCTATTGGCTATGCAGATGGTCTTATCAGACAGAATCAGGGCAGAAAGGTATATGTAGATGGACAGTATTGTGAAATAGTAGGCAGAATCTGTATGGATCAGTGTATGATTCGTCTTGAACATGATGTAAAGCCTGGTACCAGAGTAGAAATCTTCGGACCGCATATAGATCTTGAACAGATGGCAGAAGAACTCCATACGATTTCCTATGAAATCATCTGTCTGATCACTGGCAGAGTGACCAGAAAATATATCCGCCATGGTCATATATATGCCGAAGAGAATCCAAGACTTGTTAAAAGTGAACAGTAAAAAGATACAGCGGGGTTATCCCTGCTGTATCTTTAATTTTCTTTTGATAGTCAGGTTTAATTCAGATAATTCCTGATTATTCTGATCTGCCATTTTCTGAATTTCTTCTTTTTCAGGAATATCTTTTAAGGCATATTTTGCGGCTTCATGGTAGTTTCTTTTAAACTGGTCATTCAGTTTCTTCCAGGGAATATGCTTCATATTCTGAATCAGCTGTTCATCAAGGGTTAATCTGCCCTGTTTTAATAAAACTGCAAGCACAGGATATCCCGGATACCCTTGCCAATACGTGGCATTATCATCAGAAGCGTATGTATCTTTGTCAAAGGCAATATGATATGTCTTTGAGCCATCACTGGATGTACACTCGGCATGATGATCATCCATTACATGCAGTCTTTTATCCGCAATAGCAGAATAAGCTTCGAGTATCTTTTCCTTTGGAGGTAACTTCATTATTCTTCTCCTTTCAAAGTCACAAAACAAATCTCAGGATTATTATACAGTCTTGGTAACCACGGTTTCCCTGAGGCAAGTCCTCTTGTGATCAAGAACCAGTGTCCGCCGATTTCATGCATGCCCTCCGTATATTTTGGAAAAATACCTGACTGGGGTGCATAGATGCCCTGATGCGTAAAAGGTATGCGCCATTGTCCGCCATGGGCATGTCCTGAAACAATAAGGTCTACCGGAGCCTGACGATAGAAATCCGTATAACCCGGTCGATGAGATATCAGAATCCGGAAATAATCTGTATGATACATATATCTCAGATCAGAAGCCTGGATAACCGGCTTTTTCCCATGATCACTCATGCCATAGATTTCTATGGTTTCATCATGTATCTGTACGGTTTCACCCTGATCTTCTAATACATGTACGCCCTTTTCTCTTAATCTTCTGCGCAATTCTTCAATATCATTTTTAAGATATACATCATGGTTGCCGGAAGTGAAATAAACAGGATATTCCTTTAATGCATCAATTAATTCAAAGCTGATTTCATAGTCTCTGTCATAATCAAAAAGATCACCCGCAATGATAATCAGATCCGGGTCCATCTTTCTGATGCAATTGACAATTCTGCTCTGATTTTCTCCAAACCTGCGGCAGTGGACATCCGCCAGTACACAGATCCTGATATCATGATGAATTTTAGGGGATCTGATTTCGTAACAGGATGTATCGATTCTTCCATAGGGAAGACCTGCCAGAATCACACCTGCCGCAGATGCCATGAGAATTACATTTCTTTTCTTCATTCATCACTCCCGAAGTTTGTTATCACAGCCTGTAATGGAATATTTTCATACAGCCTGCTTCGAACTCTTACGGATATCAGAATCACGCCGTCATCATCCGTATATTTCTTTTCTACAACACCATAGAGATGTCGATCATCCACAATAAATTCAATTGTATCTTCAATAAAAACATTCTTCACAAGATTCATTATATACAATCCTGTATTTTGTTTTAAACTGGATTTATGACAAAAATATATATTGGAGAAAATGCAGTTCTCAAAGGGGATATTACAATTGGTTCAAACTGCAGTGTCTGGCATAATGCTGTTATTCGTGCCGACAGTGGATTTATTCACATTGGTGATAACGTAAACATCCAGGATCTGGTAATGATTCATACCGGCTTTAACGGATACAATGTCACCATCGGAAACAATGTCACAATCGGTCATTCTGCCATCATTCATGGATGTACCATCCATGAAGAATCTCTGATCGGTATGGGTGCCATCATCATGAATGGAGCCGAGATCGGCACACATTGTATTGTTGGTGCCGGGGCATTAGTAACAGAAAATAAAAAATTTGAAGATGGTACTCTGATTATCGGATCACCAGCTAAGGCAGTCCGTAAGCTGAAAGATAAAGAAATAGAAGGCATTCGTGAAAATGCCCTCCTCTATGTCAATGAAGCAGTCAAAGAACTTAATCCGGTAGATTTTTAAGCCATTTTTCTCTTTTTAAGCGGATTAAGAAGATAATGCCGCGGAATGTTAATTCTGAAGCCATTGCAATCCATACACCCCGTAAGCCAAGAGATCTGGAAAGAATATAAGCAAGTGTAATGCGGACACCCCAGATACTGACCAGGTTCATGATACCCGGAACAAGTGTATCCCCTGCCCCGCGCAATGCCCCTGCCGCAACTATGGATGCCGCAAACATCGGTTCGGCTAACAGTTCAATCCGCAATACCTCTACGCCTAATTTCTGTACAGCTTTGACAGGTGTTAAAAAAGCAAATACATACGGGCATAAAAAATACATCAGAAGACCCGTAATACTCATAATAATCATACCGGTAAAGGTTGTAAGCCATGCAAAGGATCTGGCCAGATCCTTTCTTTTTGCGCCAATCGCCTGACCCACCATGGTAGTAGATGCCATGCCGATACCATAGCCAGGCATATAACAGATAGATTCCGCTGTAACTGCAAAGGAATTTGCCGCAATAGCTGTTGTCCCAAGCGGGGCCACAATCCTGGTAGAGAAAACCTGTGCTCCGGTTGTGGCAGTCTGTTCCAAAGCCATCGGCAGACCAATATGCATTGCCTCTATCAATGTCTCCTTTTCAGGCAGCCAATGTCCCTTGATGCCGTGATAAGAAAGAGATTTTTCTTTAAAGAAACAATAATACAACAGAAGAATCATGACGACTGCAATCGCAAAAGATGTGCCGAGTTGTGCTCCTAACACTCCTAAGCCGGCACCCGGCATCGTCAATGATTTTGAAAATATGACAACAGTTCTCGTTGGAAAGATCAGAAAATAATTAAATACAACATCTAATGCACACATCAGTGTTGATAATATGGATGGTGTCTTCATATTCCCGGCACACTGAAGCATACTCATCGCAAGTCTTTGCAGCATGCGGGCAGGAAGAAATGCCGCAAACCAGAAGAAATAAGCTGTCGCATCTTTCCATAATGACTGATCCGCCCCTAATAAAGAAGGCAGATAAAAAGACAGAACCATACCTAATGCGCCAGACAAAACACCAATCACAGTACTGGCCAGTAAAGACTCACGGAATATATGCTTGGAGCGTGTCTGATCACCAGCCCCTACGGCATGTGCTACCTGTACGGCAAAGCCGGCGGCAGCCCCTCCGATAACACCACCGAATAACCATGTAGAAGAAGACACCAGTCCTATCGAAGCACTTGCCTCAGCGCCAAGAACGCCTACCATAGCCGCATCAATATACTGCATGATGATTTCTGATATCTGGGCAAGGATGCCCGGCAGAGACAGTTCATATACAATTTTCAACCGTTTTGAAAACGGAATATCCTGATTTTCATGCATCAGGGAAACAAGATCATTATTAGAAGCCATGGGTCTATTATACAGCTTTCCACAACTAAGATGCATCAATAAATATCCACCGGCCGAGCCGGTGGTTTTTCAGTTTCGGGCGTAGCCCTGCTCTCAAAGCCGCGCCTTACAGCGCTGTGTGATCCGCGACGAGCATTTTTTTACTTCTTCTTACCCGTAAACGGATCTTCCAGCTCAAGTTCGAGCTGTTCCGCTATTTTGTCTTCCTTCAGTTGATTCTGAATATATTCTTTGATCTTCTTTGTGTTCTTTCCAACTGTGTCAACGTAGTATCCTCTGCACCAGAACTCTCTGCTTCTATATTTGTATCTTGCGTTTGCAAACTTCTCATAGATCATCTGGCTGCTCTTCCCTTTCAGGAATCCCACAAATCCTGATACACTCATTTTGGGTGGAATTTCAACCAACATATGTACATGATCCGGACATACTTCTGCTTCGATGATATTCACACCCTTCCACTCACAGAGGCTTCTCAATATTTGCCCTACTGCAAGTCGCCGATCTTCATAAAATGCTTTCCTTCTGTATTTTGGTGCAAACACTATATGATATTTGCATCTCCATTTCGTATGTGACAAAC
>CAZHUX010000084.1:0-5694 GCA_964535445.1 uncultured Galactobacillus sp.
CTTTCTTGAAGTTATCAGCTAACCAGTCAATGATCTTGTTATCAAAGTCATCGCCGCCCAGATGTGTATCACCGGCAGTAGCGAGAACTTCGAATGTACCATCCGCAATATCCAGAATAGAAACATCGAATGTGCCGCCGCCAAGGTCATATACCAGAATCTTTTGTTCCTTGGACTGATCCTTGTCAACACCGAATGCTAATGCGGATGCTGTAGGTTCGTTGATGATACGTTCAACTTCAAGACCTGCAATCTTGCCGGCATCCTTGGTTGCCTGACGCTGTGCATCGTTGAAGTAAGCAGGAACTGTAATAACAGCCTTATCTACCTTCTCACCAAGATAGCTTTCAGCATAGCTCTTCAGGTAAGAAAGAATCATTGCGGAGATTTCCTGCGGTGTATACTCCTTACCTTCCAGAGTTACCTTTTCATTAGTACCCATCTTTCTCTTGATGGAATATACTGTGTTCTTATTTGTAATCAGCTGTCTCTTTGCCGCATCACCGACAATAACTTCACCATTCTTGAATGCGACTACAGATGGTGTTGTACGGTTGCCTTCCGGGTTTGGAATAACCTTTGCTTCCTTGCCTTCCATAACGGCAACACAGCTGTTTGTTGTACCTAAATCAATACCAATAATCTTGCTCATATCATTAACCTCCTCATTCAGTTATTCGCTGACTTTAACCAGAGCCGCTCTTAATAAACGGTCCTTTAATTTATATCCTTTCTGCAGAACCTCGATAACAATACCAGGCTCTACGCCATCTTTCTTTTCACTCATCAATGCCTGATGCCAGTTTCCATCAAAAGGCTTATTCAGTGCATCGATTTCTGTTACACCTTCCTTGGCAAGTGCTGCCTTGAGCTGATCATAGATCATCTGCACGCCCTTATGCAGGTTCTCATCTTTTGTATCAGCTGCCAATGCTCTTTCACAATTGTCTAACACCGGCAGAATGTCTTTTGCGAAGTTCTGGATGTGATACTTCATGAAGTCATCTTTTTCTTTAGTCAGACGCTTCCTGATGTTATCCGCATCCGCATATGCCTTTGCATATTCATTCTTGTAGGTTTCAACCTTCTTGTTCAGATCTGCAATGACAAGCTTCTGTGCATTGATCTGTTCTTCTAACTCAGCTATCTTATCCTTTTCAGAATGTTTTTCGTGTTTCTTTTCTTCTTTCTTTTCGGTTTTTTCTTCCTTTTCATCACGCACAGGAGTTTCCTGTTTTGTGTTTTCAGAAGTCTCGTCACTCTTTTCCTTCTTTATCTCGCTCATTTCCACTATCATCTCCTTGTGTGTAATACATCTTTTCAATCATCTTGGCTGCGTACTCAACCATACTGATAACCTTGTCATAATTCATACGGCTAGGTCCGACAACCATAAACTCACCGGTTTCCTTGTCATTGACATGGAACTTGGAGCGTACAACCGCAATATCGTTATACCAGGTCAACTCCGCACCATTTCTTGTACTTACCGCTACAGAGTTGTCAGAATCATTTATCCTCTTCCAGACAGTTGTATCATCGAACAGAGTCATCAGTTTCTTTAACTTATCGATATCCTCAAACTCTGGCTGATACAGCATCTTGTCTTTGCCAGAGAAGTAAACATTCTCACTGGCAAACTTGACAAATGCTTTGACAAATGCAGTGAATAACAATTCATGGCGCTGAACAACCGAACTCAGCTCAGGTTTGATTTCTTCCATCTTTTCAACCAGCTGGCTGATTGGAACATCCTTGAGCTTGTCATTCAGTATGTTTGTGCAGCTTTCTATATCCGACAATGGAACATCTTCATCAAAGTGGAAATTCTTTGTTTCGGTATGTCCACTGTTTGTAATGAAGACGCACACGGCATTTCTTTCATCGATCGGGAACAATTTAATGTGTTCTAATCTCTGCTCGCTTGCGTCTGGCCCGATGGCACCGCTAGTCATATTCGTCATTTCTGAGAGAATCTCACAGCTCTGACGAACGGCATCTTCAATGTTTAAGTTTGTCGCATCGAAGGCATCCCTGACCGCCATCTCCATCTTAGGATCCATCTTGGCATCATTCAGAAGGTTTTCACAGTAGAATTTATATCCCTCTGTAGAAGGTACCCTTCCAGATGAGGTATGTGTTTTTTCAAGATACCCCATTTCTTCCAGAGCCTGCAGATCATTACGGATCGTGGCACTGGAATAAGGAAGATGATACTTCTGCTGCAATGTTTTAGAACCGACTGGTTCTGCCGTCTTGATAAATTCATCGACAACAGCTTTGAATATTTCGATTCTTCTTGGTGTCAGCATCTTATCACACCTCCTTTTTAGCACTCTCTTTTGATGTCTGCCATTATGGTACATCTGGAGTTTAGCACTGTCAAGCTTTAAGTGCTAATTTTTTGAAATCTTTTTTCAACATAAAAACTGAAGAGGTTTTATGCCTCTTCAGCTTTATAGTTCTTTATGAAATATGCATAGAAATCAATCGCATCCGAACATGCATTAAGATCTATATTCTCATCATTGCCATGCATTCTGCCTAACTGATCACTGGTTAACCGCACCGGATAGAATCTCAAGCAGTTCTTTGTTAAAGGAGGATAAGAACGGTTGTCAGTTCCACCCGTCATGACATAGGCACTGCATCCGCAATCCGGGAACTGATGATGAATGCAGTCTTCTAAATAATGATAGACAGAACTGTCTGTAGGCGTTACCGGAGATGATTCACGGGAAGATAAGACTTCAAATTCAAGGTCATACTTCTTCCCTATCCTTTTTAATATATCTAATGATTCTTCTACACCCTGGGTAAAACCGGTTCTGAGATTGGCAATGACATAGCTTTCTGTCGGAATGACATTAGTCGCTTCAGAGCCATGCATCATTGTGAAGGTGCAGGTTGTGCCAAGCATGGCAGCACCCTGGGAATTGATGGATGGCATCAGCTTTGTCAGCAATCCGGAAAACAGCCATAAGTTACCGAATATCAGACGCATGCCAAAGCCGAAGGATGGCGCCATATCAGAGAACATCTTCTTTACATGCGGTGTCATCTTCATTTCAAATGGATGACTGTGATCTACTTCATGCATAAAGTCCGCAAGCCTTGTGACTGTTGTCTCTTTATTTGGGGCACTGGAATGTCCGCCTTCACCTTTGGCAGTGATCTTGACATCGATGTATCCTTTTTCAGTGATACCAATAACTGCAAATGGACGGTCCATACCCTTCATTGCCTTGTCCACAACGGCACCACCTTCATCCCAGGCACAGGCAAACTTAATACCTTTCTTCTGGAACCACTTTACGGCATTGGCAGCACCGGGACCGGATATTTCTTCATTCACTGAATATTCAAGCCAGATATCTTCTTCCGGGACAAAGCCCTGTTTCATCAGTTCTTCAATAGCGCTCATCTGACAGAAGATATTGCATTTATCATCGATAGTACCACGGCCATAGAGCTTACCATCTTTAATGACACCACCATAAGGATCCACACTCCATTGTTTTGCGTCACAAGGCACAACATCCTGATGTCCCATTAATAATATAGGAAGCTTTGAAGAATCAGAACCTTTCCAATGATAGATCAATACGCCATCCAATACTGTCTTTTCCATGTTTTTATGGCACAGAGGAAACAGGTCATCGATGACCTTCTGTAATTCATCAAAGGCAGACAGATCTTCACCAGGATTACGGGATAATGTCTTTACCTGAATCATACGGCTGAATCTTTCTCCCATTTCCTGTAATTCCTTATCATTACGGGAACAGGCTTTCCTCTTTTCAGGTTTTGGAAGAGAAAGCAGACATGTATGTATGATGGCAATTAACAGAAGAACAAGGAATATTGCCAGAAGAGCTAAGAGAATATAGAGAATAATCATCATAACCATCCTTTCTTATAGAGGTATACGCCAATACCCATAGATAATACGGCAAGTACTACTACCATAATCGATACCATGTTTGTTAAAGATGGTACAAAGAAGAACAGAATCACTGCACAAAGCCATGGAATCAAAGCAACCTTTGGATATTTATGTGCATAGGTAAATCCCATCGCACCAAATAAAGCAGAGACTACAGTTTTAAATGCAGGCTGTAAGACAGGATTTTCTAATAATGGTGTTAACGGGATAATCAGCAATACGCCTGCCGCAATAATCAGTGTTGTCACAATAGAAGATACTGCTATGGCAATCGTAGATACAACTTCATTTTCATCTGTACCGATTTCGGTATGGGCAATTTCTCTTGCATTCATGGCACAAGGCACTTTCAGATTAATCAGATTGCCTGTGATAAAACCAAGATAAGTTCCGCCTGTACCAAGTAAAGGTGCATAGGTAATGACTTCGATGATACCGCTTGGAACATACTGGATCATCAAGGCCGCAAAGGCTGCCCAGTATCCGGCTGTAAAGTGAGGTGTGGTCTGAAAGACCAGGCATATTAATAAAGGAACAGACAGCATAAGCAGAATCATAATAGCCATGGATGTTCTGCCTAATTTATGCATGCTTTCTTCATAGATAGAAATTTCCGGTGTCTCTTTCATATCATGCCTCCTAGTTCAGAAATGTACTCATGGACGGGAAGATAAACTGTCCGATAACCGCAAAGGTCATCCCGATTAACATAGAGAAAGATAATGCATAGTTTTCTAACCAGTGAATATGTTTCTTCTTAATCAGCCAGGTAAAGAAAGCCATGGCAATCATAGCTGTAAAGAAAGCTATCAGAGGAAGTACATTCGGCTTTCTTACCTGACCTGATATCTTTACTGTACGTAAGTAAGAAACAGCATCACCAAGATACGCAGCTATCATACCTATAAACATGGAATTAAATAACACATCACTGAGCTTTGGATTACCGGCCGCCTTATTCATGATCTTCTTCTGATAGCTTTTGAAAAACAGAAGTGTAAAGACAGCACCCGAAAGAATGCATACCGTCATACCTAATACAATAGACGCAAGATCTCCACCCGTCATACGGGTAGAAGGAAGTTCACCAAGTCCCAGACCTTTGGCAAGGTTATTGGCAGTACTGCCTTCATAATGCAATGCGCCGATAACCGATAAGCGGATCCATGGAACGGGAACACCAAGAGCTGGTGCCAGAGCCAGTACACCAATCAGAATACCAATAGACGGTACAATTGAAAATGCGGCTGAAGATACAGCAGCTTTCTTCATTGTCTCTTTTGACATACCGATTTCATTACCATGCTTTACTGCTTTAACAAGAAAGATAACAGCCTGGATCAAAACTGCTATAACAATCAATACAGCAATGGCATACATAGGAAGTGAGTTGGCTTTCTGCAGGAAATCATTCATGCTGTGCCTCCTTATTTATTATTGCTTATTATTTTATCAATAAATAAGATACATGCACGCATAATATCATTCTTGAAAAGCCATGATTCCTTAATCAGAGTCATGGCTATGATTCGTTAACATTCTTATCATGATGTTAATGTTTCAGATTTTCTACTTCTTCTTTTGATAAACCGGAATACCTTGAAATGTCACCAATGGAAAGCTTCCCGTCTTTCAGCATATTTAATGCGACAGTACGCTTATTCTCATCAATGCCTTCATCTTTCCCATCCCGTCTTCCTTTAAAGTAATATTTATCCGATGGTATTGTTAAAACATATCCACCCATA
>CAZHUX010000085.1:0-5333 GCA_964535445.1 uncultured Galactobacillus sp.
CATAGCTGATACAATGGACCAGTTAAAAGAAAAGATCATCGGTTAAGAGTCATTCTTAACTGTATGATCTTTGAGCCATATCTGCATGGCATTCATAATCTCTTCTTTAGAGACCAGTACGGTATTTTCATTCTTCTGATAATTTAGGGTAATACCGCCAAAGTCAGGATTATTATAAATAGAATCAAGAAGATTTTTAAGCGGGAGAATATAAGCATGTTTCCCCTGACATTTGTTGAAAGCAATCATGGATGTATAGACATGGAAATAATAGCGGTGATCAATTGTTACCTGAATATGAGCAGGATTCACCTGTCCATCTGACAGCTTTTCACCATCAATGATAATGTCTTCATTTTTCACAATAATGGTTACAAGTTCTTCTAATAAAGCATCACTGTTTTCAGCAGATGCTTCTTTCATATAACGGTCAGTCAGAAATTCTAATTTCAGATTTGTTGCGGCCATAAATACCTCAGATCAGGATAACATCTGATCCTTTCTTACTGCGTGTAAAGCCCAGAAAGCATCTACTCTTTCTGATACGGCATATTCTGGAGAAAGAGTTGTTATAAACGTATCTTTAACATCATCATACATATCCTTAGAGAATGCTGTAGTCCCGTATTCTTCCCCATCTGACAAAATCAGAAAATGATTGTTTCCATCTTCATCCGGTGAAAAGATAATATCGGATATTTCTATCTGTTTGTCATCAGAAACAACAATCAGATTCATCAGTTTCATGATTTCAATAACTCTGTCATCAAGTCCCTGATCAAAGATAAATGTTTTTTCAATCATTTCTACAGGTTCATACACAATACGCTGTTTTAAATATGTACTCTTAAGACTTGGTTTATGTGTACTGTTTTTCTCACATAAATGCAATGCATATCCCTTTTCCATATCCTTATAAAAGAATTCCCAGAGGATCAGATTTTTATGTCCGCACTCAGGGCATGGTTTCAGAAATATACTGCCGTTTTTTACATCTTCTGCTTCAGAAGGATTCTCTTGTGCATCAATCATTTCAGGAAGACTGACTTCAAAAGAAGATCCGCACTGTTCACATGTAAACTGTTCTGTTTCATTCATACTAACTGCCTGCCTCAACCATTTTTTCTAATACACTTTTTTCAACATCTACATGAATAGATGCATCAGATTCATTGCCATTCTTATCATACGCTTCTATTTTTACCGTATAATTGCCACCGCGGATCGTATTGACATCGGAGTCAATAAGATAAAATCCGGCATCATAGCGTCCTTCTGCATTTAACGGCGGCTTTTTCGTTACTTCCATAAGATCTCCATCAACGGGATCTTTAACAGATTCTACGTAATCCTCCGGATTAAATGTTTCGTCATTTTTTAAAGATATGCTGTCCTTTTTTAACTTTATGACAGGTGGCTGTGTATCTTTTACGGTATATGTTTCTACTTCTGTTCTGGCTGCCTTGTCACCATAGATATCCACACTGGAATAAGTGATCGTCACAATCGTCTCCCCGACAACAGATGTATCTATAGTTTCCGGTTCAATTTTCAGATCATCCTTACTGGTTATATAGTCTTTCAAATCAATAATACCGGTGCCATATTCAAATGTATTGATCTCCTGACCGGTATCATCTGTTTTATAATGGACTTCCAGTTTGTTACGGGTATTCTCTTTAGCCTTTTTACGCTTTACGTTACGTACTTCCTTCTGTTCAGGAGACTGGAACCATTGTATAAACTTGTACGTACCAGCCAATGCAGCAGTAACAAATATCAGAACTGTTAATAATTTATATAAAAAGTGTTTTTTCTTCATGAATAACATTACATCAAAAGAGGCAGCTCAATGCTGTCTCCTCTATTATAGTTACTTTTGTGGAATTAATCCGCTGTTAAGAGAAACATGCTTTTCTCTTCTTGCTCTGCCAAGCCGGAACATACCGGAAACAGTAATGCTCAGCTCGGGTTGTCTGCCGGGATATTTTTCTTCATTATTAGCTCTGACATAGGCCCTGCCCTGTATCAACAGGCGGTCTCCTTCTTCATACTGATAGACTTCATCCGCACGCCAGTCTCTGGCAGTAAATGAAATAATATCCCTGGATCCTTCTTCATTATGTTCATGTCTGTAATCACGGCAATTCAGCTCTTTCAGTAAAGTGGAAATCTTACGGTCCTGATTATAAACGGATAGCCTCCCAAATGCCATCTTCTGATCATTGTTTTCACCTAAATCCGTACGGATATGGACGATTCCCTCTTCTTCAATTGTACCGATCATAGTGACGTAATAACAGATAATCTGAGCATCATGATCCCGGATTGTCTCAAATGAAAAATAATCTTTATGTCTGTCAGCCATGTTACCTCCTGTTAATCTTGTTTTGTTCTGATAGCTGTCTGAGCCATTTTAATAGCGCCTTCTTTTGTATCTGCACCGGCAAGGAAGCCGGATGGATGACAGAATTTGGCATCTGCCACACCACATACCTCTGCTAATTCACTGCCGCGTAATCCATACCAGCTGGATGGGAGCGGATGACGATAAGATGTACGGTCATCCATATCCTGCAAAACACACTGGACGTTATAGCCTCCCCTTAGTGCCGGAGATATGACATACCATATATCCTGTGCCTTGGGATTATGAAACGACTGATTATTCAATACGCCCTGCCATGGCGCAAAATGATCCAGAATCATCATATGATCACCGCTGTAATCGATATTCTGAAGAATATAATTTCTTGAATCACATGAATCTATAATGGAATCAAGACGATTTAAGAATATATCTCTTGCAAAATCCATTGCATCAAGGAATGCATCGTCCGGATTACGGTCTGATTCCCATGTAGGATTAAAATCCCCTATGATTTCACTGATTGTAAATGGTATTTTTGACTGAGATACAATCTCATGTTTTTCATCAGCAGTAATGTCTGTCATTTCACTCATACAGTCAGCTACCGGATCAAATCCGTTATCTGAAGCATCAATGCCAAGGATTAATGATTTTTCCATGCGGCTGTAAACTGTATCGTAATAACTTTCCGGACAATTCTCTGCCTGAAGAATATCACGGTAGTACTTTTTCCATACAAGTCCACAGGCAGCGTAAGGTATATTTGTACCGGGATGACATCCGTTTTTCTCACGACACTCTGGTGTATGGTGATCCAGTTCCCCGCCGCCGATATCAAAGATAATCCAGTTAACCTTATCCTGCGGAATTGTTTCATCGCCACCACGGGTTACATGTACCGAATCTGCAATCAATGACAGCATAGCCGCCGCAAAAACATCATCTGCGTGAAACTTCCCATTATGTGTATACAAATTTAATTCTGAAACCATAGTACTTCAATATTCCCGAATGATACGAAATTATGATAACAATGTCTGTTAACACGGATATTATAGTATCTCTTAAAAAGAATGAAAAGCAGAAAAAATAACTCTTACATGAGATTATTGTTTCTTATCTGTATCCGGTAATACAGGCTGGCAGTTTTCAAATATAAAGATATCACACTGTTTGCTGTATCGATGCATCGCATCAATACTTCTTGCGGTCCAGACAACTGATGTATTGTGAAACAGCGTGAAACAGATCTTTCGAGCGATACTGTTCATATATTTAATATCATATGCGATGAAATCTGGTTTTGTAAGAAAGTTAAACATCAGGTTCTGGGTAATAAAGTATATAAGCAGATGATGCATGCGGTCCTTGCGATAAGAAAGATAGTGCGATGCCAATTGTCCCCTGATAACCTCAGGATGATGTTTCTTAAACCAAAGGAGACCATAAGGGTTGAAGGATTCTATACAGTAAATCCCTTTGTATTCTTTTAACAGAGGATCAATGATTTCACACAGATCATAGCCTTTATCTCCTGTATCAATCTTTAATTCTATGATGATGGGAACCTGTCCATGAATCAGATCAAGAAATGACGTAAAAGCAGGTATCACAGCGTCACTGTCTAATAAGTGAAAGCTTTGTAATTGTCTGAATGTATAGTCAGATACCTTCCCTTTTACAGGATTTCCATCTTTGTCTCTGGCAATCCGTTTTAATGTAAAATCATGAAAGACAACCGGGATTTTATCTTTTGTAAGCTGTACATCCATTTCAATGCCATAGCCATGATCTACAGCATTTTTAAAAGCCTGCATGGAGTTCTCCGGTGCTTCTGTTTCATTATCATAGAGTCCCCTGTGCGCAAAGAACCGTTTCTTTTTTAACGCATCGATAACCGGATTCCTGCGGCAGGCAGGTTTTACAAGTATCAGATAAATGACAATTAACAGTAATAAAACTAACAATAAGATTTTCACAATACCTCTCCTGAAAACAAATAATATGCGTTATGATTATCGCATGGATCTGGATCTGACTGGTACAAAAAAAGAAATAGCTGACCTGATAGCACTTGTGAAGGGATGCCCAGCTTATACAAATATCAGAATAAGTTCGTTTGATCGTTTAAGTATGAATGTTTATTCATGCCGCATTGAATTTGATTTTGATGAAACAGTACCCGGAGGACGAGAATCACCGGATGTATTTGCCAAATACCAGCGGGCACTTCAAAGAGATAAAGGCGGATATGCCGGCGGGCGTGCTCCCTATGGATATAAAGCGGAAAACGGAACATATATTGTAAATAAGGATGAAGCAGAAACAGTCCGTAAGATATTTGCAATGCGTGAAAATAATGATTCTCTTAATCATATTGCCAAGACATTGAATGAAGAGAATATACCAAGTGCAACGGGCAGAAAATGGCGTTATACAGCAATACAATCCATATTAAACAGCCGTAACACATACCTTGGTTATTACCATTATGGCAAGAATACGCCATGGGTAACAGGCACGCATGAACCGATCCTGGATAAAAATTTATATAAACCGGATTTTCAAAAAAACGGTTATAAAAATAAAGATGATTCATCCAGAATTACCAGATTAAACACCAGACAAAAAAGCAGCTGATAATTTCAGCTGTCTTTTCAGATTAGTCTTTTTTGAGAATAGAATGAACGAGTACTCCTGCCGCAACAACTGCAGCAGCACATACGGAAGCTTTGATAATCAGATTCTTATGATCTTTTTTATCAGTGTTTTCTTCTACTGGTTCTTCATCCAGTAATGGTTTGCGGCAGACTGGACAGAAAGCAGCGTTATCGTTTACTTCACTTCCACAATAAGGACACTTCATATTATATTTTCCTCCTGTAATACGGGTATTAACCACTTTCACTATTATATAACCAAAGGGAGGAATAATAAAACAAAAAAAAGGGAGGAGCTGTAA
>CAZHUX010000086.1:0-2436 GCA_964535445.1 uncultured Galactobacillus sp.
CCAGAAGGGTATAAAAATCCCTTCTGTCATGAACAATCCGAGGTATTTCTTTTTGCATTCCTATTCTAGCAAACAACGGCATTACACGCAACAGTTCCGGGTTAAGTTAGGCGAATCTTAACCTCCTTAAGATTGCTTCTTCACAATAACATCAAATGCCTTCATGAAAGCATCGGTCAGATCAAAGTTCACCGGTGAAGTAGCCCATATCTGTAAGCATCCCATTAAGGCTATACAGGTACAGTCTGCGATTTCCTGTATGCTTATATCTGTACGAATCGTTCCTTCTTCCTGTGCCTTGACATACAATTTCTTAATCAATTCATATATAGGTCTCCGGGCTGGTTTTCGCGATAACATGTCCTTTGTCAGATTAAGCTTTAAAGCTGTTTTCATAATCTCTTTGCCAAGCCGGTTAAAATAAGAAGCTCCGTTTTTATAAATTAATAACAACTGATCATAAGCAGTATCTTTGTTAATAATCTGAAACATCAGCTTTTCAGTAACATCCTGATCCGGATGAAACAGGTCCAGAATCAGGGATTCCTTGGAATCAAAGTAATAATAGAAGGTATTCTTGGATATTCCCGAAGCTTTCGCTATATCATTTACCGTTACTTTTTCATATCCGTTTTTCTGAAATAAATCCACTGCATTATGCAGTATTTCTTTTTTCTTTTCCTGTGACATTATTTTTGTTTTATCACAGTATTATTATCAATGCAATATATTTATATTACTGTATTTACATGATTATATTACCGTAGTAATATATCCGATGTTTGAAGGAGAAATACTATGCTGAAAGTATTGAAATACTTAAAGCCTTACTGGCTTTCTGTTACAGCAGTTGTACTTCTGATATTTGGTCAGGCACAGGCAGAACTGGCTTTACCAGACTACATGTCAGATATTGTCACCTATGGCATACAGTATGGTGGTATAACAGAATCCATGCCTGAAGCATTATCAGAAGATACTTATGAACATATGCAGTACTTCATGGATCAAGATGATATTCAGGTATTGAAAGACAGCTATCAGAAAGCAGATACCATGACGGTTGGTAACCGTTCTTATGCGGTTAAAGATGCCTATGTATTAAAGAATAATGTGAATGACAAAAAGGTTCAGAAAGCAGTAGAAGTACCGTTTCTGACTGTACACTTTTTAGAAAGTGATGAAGCACAGAAACAGTTATCCAAGATGGGTGTTACGGATGTTTCACAGATCTGGGATCTGTTAAAGCTGCAGCCTCAGATGGCTTCTGAAATAGACAGTCAGGTTTCCAAACAGTTAGACAGTTTCACTTCTGAAAATAAAGAAGCAGCTGAGATCATGATGTTAAAGAGTGAATATGCTTCTGTTGGTGCGGATACGGAAGGTATGCAGAACAGTTACATCCTGCATGAGGGATTACTGATGCTTGGCATTGCCTTGATTGCCGCACTATGTGCATTATCTGCGGCTTATCTTGCCTCAAGAGTTGCGACAGGTACTGCCAGAGACTTACGCAGTGATGTCTTTAAGAAAGTAGAATCATTCTCTAATGAAGAATTTTCAAAGTTCTCTACAGCATCACTGATCACAAGAACTACCAATGATATCCAACAGATACAGATGGTTCTGACGTTAATGTTAAGAGTCATGTTATTTGCGCCATTTATGGGCTTTACTGCATTATTCAAGGTTATCCGTTATCCTTCTTTAGCAGGCATATTAGGCTGGACGGTTGCCGGTATGATTGCCTTGATGATTGCCGTATTTGCCATTGCACTGCCTAAGTTCAAAGCTTCCCAGAAATTAGTAGACAGACTGAATCTTGTCACAAGAGAACAGTTAGACGGCATGTTAGTTATCCGTGCATTCAATAATGAGAAAACAGAAGAAAAGAGATTTGATGGTGTTAATAAGGATATAACAAATCTGAATATATTCTTAAACAGACTGATGTCTGTTGTTACACCAGTCATGACATTCTTAATGAGTGGTGTTTCTATTCTGATTATCTGGATTGGTGCCAAACAGGTAGATATCGGCATGATGCAGATCGGAGACATGATGGCATTCTTACAGTATGCGACCCATGTATTGATATCCTTTATGATTGTGGCCGCAATCTTCATCATGATTCCAAGAGCTTCTGTTTCTGCTAACAGAGTCATGGAAGTCATCAATACAAAGCCATCCATTACCGACCCGGTACATCCGGTAAAACTTCCGGAACAGAATGAAACCATTACCTTTGATCATGTATTCTTCCATTACCCGCATGCGGAAAAGAATGTGTTGGAAGATATCAGCTTTACCGCTAAACCTGGTGAAACCATTGCCTTTATCGGTTCTACCGGTTCAGGTAAATCGACATTGGTCAATCTTGTCCCAAGATTCTTTGATGTATCATCCGGTTCCATCAAGTTTGGCGATACAGATATC
>CAZHUX010000086.1:2536-5298 GCA_964535445.1 uncultured Galactobacillus sp.
CCCAAGATTCTTTGATGTATCATCCGGTTCCATCAAGTTTGGCGATACAGATATCATTACCGACCCGGTACATCCGGTAAAACTTCCGGAACAGAATGAAACCATTACCTTTGATCATGTATTCTTCCATTACCCGCATGCGGAAAAGAATGTGTTGGAAGATATCAGCTTTACCGCTAAACCTGGTGAAACCATTGCCTTTATCGGTTCTACCGGTTCAGGTAAATCGACATTGGTCAATCTTGTCCCAAGATTCTTTGATGTATCATCCGGTTCCATCAAGTTTGGCGATACAGATATCCGTGATGTGACCATGCATGATTTAAGAGATCATATCGGTTACATTCCTCAAAAGGGAACATTGTTCTCCGGAACCGTTGAATCCAATCTGAAGTACGCGGATGAGAATGCATCAGAAGAAACAATAGAGAATGCTCTGGAAGTATCCCAGTCAAAGGAATTTGTGGACAAGCTGCCGCATGGTATTGAAGAGCCAATCAGTGAAGGCGGAACAAACGTATCCGGTGGTCAGAGACAGAGGCTATCTATTGCCCGCGCCTTAACCAAGAAAGCAAATCTCTATATCTTTGATGATACATTCAGTGCCTTAGACTATGCGACTGACGCAAAGCTCAGAGAAGCACTCACAAAGATGATTGAAAAGACAAAGAGTACCGTGTTTATTGTTGCCCAGAGAATCTCTACCATCATGCACGCGGATAAGATTATTGTGCTTGATGATGGCAGGATTGCCGGTATGGGAACCCATGAAGAGTTAATGAAGAATTGTAAGGTGTATCAGGAAATAGCACACTCACAATTATCTTCTAAGGAGCTTGGTGAAGATGAGTAAACAGGCAAATAAGAGACAGAAGAAAATCAATACCGGCATGAGAGCGAAACCCGGTACAGTAGCTGGTGAAAAGGCAAATGACTTCAATGGTACCGTAAAGAAACTGATCGCATATATGCGTCCTTACTACGTACAGATTGTATTCATATTAATCTTTGCGGCAGCTTCTACTGTATTTACAATCATAGGCCCTAAGATTCTCGGTAATGCGACTACCAAGCTTGCAGAAGGACTTGTGGCCAAGTACAGCAACAAGGGAGGTATTGACTTTGACGGTATTGGCAGAATCTTAATAACATTATTATTTATTTACATTGCTTCATCTGTCTTCACCTATTTACAAGGCTGGATGCTTGCAGGTGTTACCCAGAAAGTAACCTATAATCTTCGTAAAGAAATATCTGAGAAGATTAATAAATTACCATTAAAGTACTTTGATCACCAGACCCATGGTGAAGTATTATCCAGAGTTACCAATGATGTAGATACCGTGTCACAATCATTAAATCAGGTAGTACAACAGGTATTTACAACGATTGTAACGATCATAGGAATATTATGGATGATGCTTACCATCTCATGGCAGTTGACATTAATGGCATTGGTTGTAGTTCCTTTATCAGGCATAGCAGCTGCACTTGTTGTCAAGCATTCCCAGAAATACTTCAAAGACCAGCAGAATACCCTTGGTGATGTAAATGGCCATATAGAAGAGATGTACAGCGGCCATGTTGTCATGAAGGCATTCAATGGGGAAGAAAGATCTATCAAAACCTTTGATACATTGAATGACAAACTGTATACAAGTGCCTGGAAGGCCCAGTTCATGTCCGGTGTATTGCAGCCGATAACATCTTTTATCGGTAATGCAGGATATGTAGGTGTATGTGTACTTGGCGGGTATTTAGCGATTCATAATGGATTAGCGATAGGTGATATACAGGCATTTATCCAATATGTCAGAAACTTCAATCAGCCGATTACACAATTGGCCCAGATCATGAATGTGCTGCAGTCTACTGCCGCTGCCGCAGAAAGAGTCTTTGAATTCTTAGAAGAACCGGAAGAATCTCCTGATATAGCCAATCCTGTTAATATTCATAATCCGGATGGATCATTGAATATCAGAGGTGATGTCAAGTTTGACCATGTGAAGTTTGGTTATGATCCTGAAAAGATCATTATTCATGACTTCTCTGCGGATGTGAAAGCAGGTCAGCAGATTGCGATTGTCGGTCCTACCGGAGCAGGAAAGACAACAATTGTAAAACTGTTAATGCGTTTCTATGATCTGAACAGTGGTGCTATCTATGTGGATGGCATTAACACAAAAGACATGACAAGATCTGACTTACGAAGCTGCTTTGGCATGGTACTGCAGGATGCATGGCTGCACTCTGGTACAATCATGGAAAATATCCGCTATGGTAAGCCGGATGCCACAGATGAAGAAGTCATCAAAGCCGCAGACAATGCCTATGTAGATCACTTCATACGTACATTGGAAGATGGCTATGATACTGTCATCAATGAAGAAAGCACCAACATCTCACAAGGTCAGAAACAGTTATTAACAATAGCCAGAGCATTCTTAACAGATCCTAAGATCTTAATCCTTGATGAAGCAACATCTTCTGTAGATACAAGAACAGAGATACTGATTCAGAAAGGCATGGAAAAACTGATGCAGGGAAGAACATCCTTTGTTATCGCCCATCGTCTTTCTACGATCCGTAATGCCGATCTGATTCTGGTAATGAATCATGGTGATATTGTCGAGACAGGAAATCATGAACAGTTATTAGCGAAGAATGGTTTCTACGCAAAACTGTATAATTCACAATTTGAAGATGTTGAAATAGAAGATGCATAAAGAGAAAACCACTGGATACTGTAATCCGGTGGTTTT
>CAZHUX010000087.1:0-4981 GCA_964535445.1 uncultured Galactobacillus sp.
TCTCTGAGACTCTTTCTTTGATCGCCTTCAAGGAAGAACTTATCTGATAAGTGTTTTCTTCCAAATGCCATTAATTGGTCATAGCTGTCAATTAAATTGGTACGGATGACTTCTCTGTCATCATATCTGTCTGTATTCTGTACCCTGACCAATGCATCTGTAGCATATGCAGGCAAGACATCAAGGATGACATCATCTTTGCCAAGAAGTACTACTGCGGCAAGATTAAATCCCTCTTCACCAGTGATTCTGTCTTTGGTATATAAATGAGCACTGCGCAGTAATTCATCATCTGTCATATTACTCCATGGATGATTTCCATCAGCACTGTTATTCCTTGCCATAACCCGTAGTCTTGGTAACATATCCATACGCAGATCTTCTTTATGTACATATGGATATATTCTCTTCTCTGTATAGATTTCCTGTTTTCTGATGTACATCTGTGCTATCTGAGAGGTTGATGTTACTTTTACATCTGAATCATTAACACGATCATAGATTACCTTTTTGTATGTATGCACTTCTGAGCCAGATGGAACATGTACATGAATTATTGTCTTTCCTTCATATTCAATGATTTCAGGATCAAGATAAACAGTAGGAGAAAATAAATTAGGATTACTGATTCGGGCAATGAAATTCTTTATCATGTCAGGCACTGCTTTAGGAGGCAAACCAGAAACAGTACCATCATCTAAAACACCCATAAAGATATCTCCACCAAACCGGTTTAAGAATGAGCAGACAGTCTGGTAGGTATCACTTTCAATTCCATTACCGCAACGTTTAAATTCAACAGCTACTGTTTCTCCTATAGCCAGAATATTCTTTAATCTTTCTTTATCCATATAGTCTCATTACCTGATTCTAATATAGCAGAATAATCGCAGAAAGTACTGAAATCTGGTATCTGTTAACATTATTCTGCTTCAAATCAGAGTTGTAAATTTCAAAAGATCTGTAAAAGAAATGGACCAATTAAAGTAATCCTATCGTTACAGATCTTTTTCATGTAATTCTATTCTTTGTTAATATGTCTTTTTACTAATAACAATACTGCTATAGCGACTATTAATCCTCCGGCTATATAGAAAAGATAGGTACCCATGCCGCCAGTGATTGGTAATAGAGAACCAGGGGTATTGGTAATACGTATCACGTAATATCTTGCATCAGATTGATAATCAATTGCTGCTGTGGAATTATCTACACTATCTGATGCAGCCCCCGCTTCAATAGTTCCTTCCTTATCAACCGTAAAGCTGACTGGTTTTACAAGTTTATTGTAGCCATCTGGTGCTTTCACTTCTTCCAGATAATATGTGTCTGGTGTATCGTCTGAAGCTTTCTCCAGAGCACCGATTTCTATCACACCAAGAGTAGTCCCGTTATCTGCATTTGTACTATCAGCTGTAGTAAATGCTAATGCATCAGTTGAGCCGTTTGTTCTGCTCGTTGTTGTATAAGTATCAACATCATTAACTTCAGCAAACTGTGGTGCTGCAACTGTACTCTTAGCAAGATAATACTGCTTTTGATTATTAACTATTCTATACAGTCTGAACTTTCCACCGGCAAGGAATTCTCCTTCAGTGCTTACCTTCTGAATCTTTACAATCGGATTATAGAGATTCTCAATAGTAATATCTGAATCATCTTCCCAGCCATAGGTTTTACCAAGACCATCCTTTACTGCGTAATGTGTAGAATAATATTTATCCCAACTGATTGTTGTGCCTTCAGGCACACGATCGGGACTAGCAAATGTCAGTGAATGGGCATGACTGTCATATGTTGCCTTGACCTTGGCACCACCGTCAATTGTCATGGTCATACTGCCGGGGTTATCTCCACTCCGGAAGAAAACATCAGCATCTGCAGGTTTGTCAGTTAATCCCCACAGATCCTTTATCTTATTCATCACTACATCACCTGACTTAATGCCAAGCGTATCACGTGTCCAGACAAGATATTTGTAGGTTGTAGTTTCAACTGACTCGGAGGTTGTCTTCACTGAGTATCTTGCTACGATCAGGTTAGTATTATCTGGTTGTTGTACAGAGTTAACTGTATTTATGTTTTGAGGTGAAGAAGTATTATCAAAACCAAAAATATCAGATGCATTCGTGGATGCTCCTACTGCAATATTATCTTTTGTCACAACCGTAGCATTCGTAAGGTCTGTAGGAATATCTACGTTAGCTCCATTTACGGTAACCTTTGTCAGTTTATTATCACTCTGATTTGCTTCAAGACCAGACTCAGCAATTGTATATGTTCCAGCCTTCATATTTGGAATTGTCCATTTCAGTACAGTACTTCCATCTGTATTGACATCTTCATCCAAAAGGATTGATGCGTCCATCTGATCTGTATTTGTAGAAAGATCATAACTGATAGAAGTATTATCGGAACCTGGGCCTGTCACAGTAATCTTGTATCCATGTGAGAACAGTGAATCTACCTGCCGTGGTGTTACACCTGCAAACACTTTACGTACGGTTAACTGTGGTTCTTCTGTTTCACCATGAGGTGTATACGTATTGTTGATACTGATACGACCGGTTTCATTCTGATGAATTGTTACTGCATTAGAATCTGCTATTGCGGCTGGTGAAGGTGTCTGACGTTCCGTCACACGATACCCATCTACCGTTGCACCGGTTTCTGTTGCTTTGTAGTTATAATACTGGTCATTAGAATCAAGTTTCTGGTCATCCAATATCCATGTCATAACAACATTACCATTAATAATTCGGGCATTTGCTGAACTGGTTGTATCAGTAATTAAATCAGTGTCTCCTTGTTTTGCATAAGGAGTAAATGTATAATTCCCACCACTTTCATTGCAATCAAAACCTAATACAGCTCCATTCAGGGCTGTATTAGGAGAATTACTATCCTCTGCACCAGTCATAGAATTGATATGCTTATCTGAAAGAGTGATTTGGAAATTGTCTTTCATAGAAGCAACTTGTGCTGGGGTTAAATTAGTAAATGCCTTCTGTATGGTTAAGCTGAAACCATCAGGAGTACGTGGTGATTGTGAGAAACCTACAGCATCAATGAAATTTCCTAATGTATTTCCTAGATGTGCAGCTCCAGAAGCAAAGAAGAATCTTGTTAAACCACCCTTTGCAAGATAATCCGCTGTTTCATTAATATTATGCCAGGATTTTGTATCAGAACTCACTTTACGAATCAAGATACCATTGTCTTCGTCTCTGTAAGTCACCTTGTTCTCTTGCGTTGTAGCAGCAGCATTATCATATCCACCATGATTACCAATGAAATTTACTAAGTCATCCTGGGTCTTTAATTCTCCGCCATCAGATCCGCTTGTCATAGCCAGTTTTGTCGGCATGATGACCAGGTACAGACTGTCGAAACCTCTGTCGTTTGTTCCTTCCATACGGGCACGATGTGAAAACCAATAACTTAGCTGTTCATTAGGATGAGTTATGACATCCTGATACAATGCACCAGGTGTAGCACAGTTGATTTCTGCCAGCTGCCTGCCATCAGCCGCCTTGGCATGTCTTGTCTCTCCACTTCCCTGTGTATCAAATCCCTGATTCCTTGTTTCATCATACCAGTATTTGGTGGCTCCGCCAGCATTGCTGACGTTACATATTTCTATATCCTTCCCGCTGTTCCTTCCCGTACCAATTCCAGTTGACTGCCATACACCTCCAGCAGCTTTATATTTTGTGTTGGAAGTTTGGGCACCATCAAAAATCAGACTTCCGTTCTGATCGCGATATCCTTTTATTTCATTTCCATTATCATCTGTATAATCAATTGTAGCAGGTGTTTCAAAATCTCCATTTTCCAACTGACCATAATAAGAAACACTGATTGGTTCAGATTCAACAGATTTTTCAACTGGGGTTTCTGTTACAACATTTGTTACATTATAATTGCTATCAAATTCATAGGATGTGATTTTACTCGTATCATAGGTTACTTTCACCTTATATTGAATATTATCTCCGCTTCTCCAGACATCTCTCCCCATATCAGCTTCTACATCAAGCCAGGTTCTGTTACCGGCATCATATTCAAGGTTGTAATGAGTAAAATCCTGCTTACGGGTTACTTCTTCCCAATTACCATTTCCGTTCCTTCTGTACCATGCATATCTGACATTTGAAGTTGTTGAGACTGGATTACCTTCAGAATCATATTGATATTTATTACCTGTTACTTTTGTAAGTGAATCAGACATGCCGACCTGGAAATAGCCGCTGTACTTCAGGTCATCTTCAATCCATAGTTTTCCATCTGCATTTGGATCTGTATTATCATCCAGATACACAACATAGATATTCGTGTTAACATTAGGCAGCCAATCCTCTACTTCCAGACGACGGCCATTATTCTCTGATCCTACGGTTACTGTATACTTTGTAGTCTCTACATCACCCTCATAGGTGGCAGTCCATACTCTGCTCTTATCATTTCCCCAGTCTGTTGCATTACTGGAATTCTCTGTCAGATTAAGTTCTAAAGAGCCATGCTGACTATCAATAAGAGTATAATTTCCATTTGTAAGAGTCATCGTAAAATTACGACCTGAAGCAGCAGAATAATACCAGCGGTCTACGCCTCTCTGCTTAGGAAGAGTGTAATGCTGATCATAATGGTATTGTACTGTTCCATCTGAAGTGACTTGTACACCATGAATATCAGGACCCTGTATAGATCCCAGACGGGTTGCCATATAAGTCAATTGCCTACCATCTTTTGTGACATTAGTCGGGACATATGTGTTATCCACTGTTCCATTTACAGGATCTTTCGGCAAAAGATCCTGTGATTTACCTGCAGGTAAGGTAAAAGTCTGATTAACCTTATCAGTAGTTCCTGCTGTGTTGTCATTAGTTATATAAGAATAATGAACAGTAAAATCCTTTGAAGTCTTGTTATTCTTATATACATGGTAAATGTCTGTTACTAAAGAATCATATAGCTTTGT
>CAZHUX010000088.1:0-4751 GCA_964535445.1 uncultured Galactobacillus sp.
ATGCTCTATCCAGTTGAGCTACCGGCGCATGCGCTGTAAACAGTGCTCAACTATAATAGCAAGAATCACTTCAGATTGCAACAGCTTTTTTCTTCTTTCAGCTGGTACGTGCATAGATCATTATATGCGCATTTGCAACATATCACAAGGTCCTGTCCGCTTTGCGGCCAACTCATTATATCACAAACAGATATTTACGCACCCCAAATTAACCATGTCACGATGTAACCTGATACAACTGCAACCGTCGTAAAAGGAACTCCGATTCTCATGAAGTCTCTGGTTGATACTTCATAACCTTCTTTCTGCAGAATGCCGATTCCGGCAATGTTAGCTGAAGCACCTACAGGAGTCAGATTTCCACCAAGCGTAGCACCTATTAATAATCCAAAATACAGTACATATGGTTTTACGCCCATTGCTGCAGCTATTCCCTGCACAACCGGCAGCATCGTTGCCACATAAGGAATATTATCGACAAATGCTGAGATCAGAACAGACGCAAATACAATTAATGTATACATCAGGAATAATGAGTTTCCACCGATTTTCACAAACACATTGGCAATGGCATCAATAACACCTGCTTCCGTGATACCCTGAATCACAACAAACAAGCCTATTAACAGAAGCAGTGTATTATAATCAATGGATTTCAGTGCTCTTTTGAATACATCTGCCGACTTTTCTCTTAACATCTCATAAACGCAGCCAACAAGTGCATAAATGATACAGATAAGACCATTGGTGATATCCGGTTTATTCGGAAATTGGGAAGCCACTATTAATGTAACAATCACACCAAGTAATAAGAAGGACGGTACGTAATCATAAACTTCGGTTTCCACTTCAGCATGAACACTTTTCTTCTCTTTTCTAAATAACCACAGTAATACCGGAATGGTTAATAAAGCACCTGTTTCAACAGAAAGACAGATAGATGGTTTCCCTTGAAAAACAAAGAAATCATTAAAACTCATATCGGCATAACCGCCTAATAATATGGAAGTTGTATCTCCTACAAGAGTAGCTGCCCCCTGCAGGTTGGATGAAACTGCAATGGAAATGATGACAGGTACCGGATTTGTGCCAAGCTTGCGGCACACAGCCAGACCAATCGGTGCAACCATCAGCACTGTTGCAACATTATCCACAAAAGCGGAAATCAATCCGGAAAATAATGAAAGTACCACAACTGCCCATTGTACATTCGGAACAATCTTCAAAAGCATTTCCGACATACGCATAGGCATCTGTGACTCGACAAACAGTTCCACCACTACCATTGTTCCTGTAAGCATCAAAATGACATTCCAGTTTATGGCAGAAAAAACATGATTCAGCGGCAGTATGCCCAGAATAACGAATACACCTGCCGCAATTAAAGCTGTAACAGAACGGCGGTCTGGCAGCAGCAACAGAAAGACATACATTGCCGCAAATAGAATTAATGCTAATACCATGGTTAAACTCTCCCTGCTTCAGGCTGTATCATAACATATGCTGCCTGGAATCCGCGGATATATTCCGGATCAGACTATGCAGATCTTCTGATCTGTCAATGTAATCCATTGAAAGACCAATCGGAGTCAATGACACATACCCATTGGCAACTGCATCAACATCACTTCCGGCATGTACCTTTTGTTTCATGTGAGGTCTCGTGTTATCTGTATGCAGAATACATGTATGATCTTCTAGTGATTGAATACTGACATGTTTGGCATAATTTCTGCCCTTTTCTGATCTGCATATTCTGTACCCTTTGATATCTTTATAAGGTAATGGTGGTACGTTAATACTCATAACGTAGTCTTTTCTGCCCTGCATATAAACAGGAATCAGTTTACAGGCAATTTCTGCAGAAGCAGAGAAATCATCTGATTCATATGAACATAAAGAAACAGCCATAGCCGGTATACCAGCGATCAGGGCTTCACAAGCTGCACCAATCGTACCTGAATATAAAACATCATCTGAAAGATTCTCTCCCTGGTTAATTCCCGAAATAACCAGATCCGGCTTTTCGTCCATCATGGCATAGATGCCATAGTATACACAATCTGCCGGGGTTGCATCTGCAGCCCAGGCTTTCTTTACTCCGGGTATATTTCTGATTTCAAAACGGTTATCTTTTGCAAAATAAGTAACACTGTGAGAATAACCGCTGCGCTGTGTCACCGGAGCACATACGTACAATTCATAATCCTCTTTCAATGCGTGGATTAATGCATGTATTCCCTTTGCATCAATGCCATCATCATTTGCAAGTAATATCTTCATCTCCACCTGCTTTCATGAAAAACATTATACATGGTACAATAAGCCCATGAAAATCGAATGTACAAAAGAAATAACATCTTTTTTAGACCGCTGCCGCTATCACATATACAATGATGAAAAGAATGACTTTATCGGCATGCATGTCACAAAATCAAATGAGAAAAAAGTTCAGAGGATGATGCATGAAGCCGGCTTTGCGGAATTCAATGGAGAAGAAAGTACATGGCCTTCTCTGTTTTTATCTGTCAAAGACTGGGAACAGAGTCCTTATCATGCCAATGTATCTCTGGATATGGTAAAAGACGGTCATTTTTCTTTTGAGACAGAACGGATTGCCGGTCATGAATTGTTTAATGCGGACTGTATTCAGAAAGATCCGAAAAGAGAATTAAATGACAGTATGAAACTCAGAGCCATGGATGCTAACTTTGATGCCATCTATCTTTTACAGGATGATGAAGACTGGATGCTGGATGCACCTAGTGAGGCTGCCACAAACAATGTACCGGCTGAAAATGCGCATGGAGATATTCTTACCTTTGGACTTGGAATAGGCTATTTCCTGTATATGGCTATGCTGAATAATACTGTAAAAAGTATAACTGTCGTAGAGAACAGTGAAGCAGTCATTGCCATGTTTAACCGATTCCTCTGGCCGCAGTTTCCACATAATAAAACTGTAAAGATCATTCAGGGTGATGCATTTGAACTGTTTAATGAGAACACATTCAATAACTATGACTATATCTATACAGACATATGGAAATCAGGTAATGATGGATTAATCACTATAGAAAAACTTCTCAGACAATATCTGCCTCCATATGAGAAAGCTTCTTTCTGGATTGAAGACTCCTGCTATGAAATCATGTGGACGCTGATCTTTCTGTATTTTGATGCATTGGCACATCATCATAAGCCAAATGTGAATCCTGCTTATGCATCAGAAATGAAAAAAATCCGGCTGTACTTTGAGAGTATTCATGAAACTCTCAACCAGCCGGAACAACTGCAGTTTTATATGTATGATACGGAAACAATCCGTAAGATTCTTTCTTTATAACAATAATGGAAGAAACAGTTTTGCTAAGCCAAGGAAGATAAAGAAGCCAAGCATATCTGTAGCTGTTGTAATGAATATGGAAGAAGAAACAGCCGGGTCTGCCCCGAGTTTCTTTAATATTACCGGAACCAGGAATCCGAATACACCTGCCACAACAAGATTGCCGATCATTGCCACAAAAATGATAATGCCTAAATAGATATTGTGATAAACAGCAGCCACAATCACACCTGTTACTAATCCACAGGCAGCACCATCTATGATGCCAAGGAGTATTTCTTTCCAGAATGCCTTTGCATATTTCTTAAATGAAATTTCATCCTGTGATAATTCTCTTACAAGAATAGACTGTGTCTGGGTACCGGCATTGCCACCCATTCCCGAGACAATCGTCATGGTAGATGAAAGAGCTACTACCTGGGCAATGGTTGACTCAAAGGATTTGACAACAAAGGATGCCAGGAATGCAGTTCCAAGATTTATTAACAGCCATGGTAATCTCATCTTCACAGATTCCATCAATGTACTGTTCAGATCTTCTTCTTTGCCAACACCGCCAAGTTCAAGGATATCTTCGTTATATTCCTGAATAATAACATCAATAATGTCATCAACTGTAATAATACCTAAAATAGATCCCCGGTTATTCACAACCGGAAGTGCATTCAGATCATATCTTGAAACAAGCTTGGCGGCATATTCCTGATCATCTTCCGGATGAACATAAATCGGATTTTCCTTCATGATATCCTTAAGCTGCGCATTCTTGTCCGCGGTCAATACCTGTCTTAAATTTACAGTACCAACTAATTCACGGGAATGAGAGACAACATAAATTGTTTCAATGACCTCTGTACGGTTTGCGATCTGTCTTACCTGATCCATACCCTGTTTTACAGTCATATCTTCTCTAAGGGAAATATAAGCAGTGGTCATAATACCACCGGCACTGTCATCCGGATATTTAAGAAGTCTGGTGATGATGGCCCGATCCCCTTCCATCATCTGATTCATTAATGCCTTGCGTCTTGCGACCGGCATATCACCAAGCAGGTCAGTGATATCATCTTTCTGCATATAGCCGAATACTTCAATCATCTCATCATTGGTGATTGCCTCTGCCATGCGCAGTCTCTGTTCATCATCTGCCTGTTCAAGAACTTCAGCAAGATCTTTATCATCCATTAAAGAACATAATTTCCACAATTCAGAATCGTTCAGATCTTCTGAAGCAACAGCTATATCATAAGCATTAATATCTTCAATATAATCACGGAGTTCTGCGGCCTCATTATCCCTGATAATGCGCTGCAGTTCATTTTTCGTCATCTTCTCTGTCATATTTTTACCTGACCCGCATCTATTGTACACGTTCAGTTGTAGAAAACATCAGTAAATAAAAAAA
>CAZHUX010000089.1:0-4698 GCA_964535445.1 uncultured Galactobacillus sp.
AGAGAATAGGAAAGACCTGTCAGAACAGTCATAACCATAATCAGGAATATTCTGAGTATTTTCCTTACTGATTTCTTTAATCTTCTCTTTTTATGCACCTAAAAACCTCAGTGAACAATGTCCACAAATTTATTATGACATAAAAGACAGAATTATTTATGCAATAATGCATGTAATCCTGTCTCTGTTTTCTGTTATAAGATGAATTTTCAGTCTATTTTCATTCCTTTGATGTCTTTTTACTTCTGATAAAGAGAATCAGAGCTATCACCAGTACATCTGCAGCTATTACCGAAGCATAGAACTTCAGATTATATGGATCTGATGTATTTGTAGATGTAGAAGATACAGGTGTTTCACTTGGTACAGGAGTAGAAGATGGTGCAGGTGTAGGCGTATATTCATACGTTGGATCAGCCTGCTTTACTTCGGTAGTGATAGTGTAATTCCAATCATCAGTGACTACGACTCGGTTAGGAACAGAGATCAAACATGGTTGGGAAGTAACTGTCTTATTACCGATCTTTACGGTATCTCCCTTTAAGAGATATAAACCGATAGGAAGATTACTGAAGACACAGCTGCTATTGTTTGTCTTTGTTTTATAGTCAGGCTGGATGTTATTCTTCTCTATCACATCTAATAACTTATTGGCATCCTGCATCCACTTATCAGCCGTTAACTCTGTTTCATTCTCTAAAGAGATATCTATATCCTTGGCAACATCTTTATAGGTAGCTGTATATTCAAACTGCATGTCATCATTTAAATCAGCTATCTTATACAGACGGAATGTTGTGCCATCATACTCCCACTTGGTAACAGTAATAGAACCCGGTATATTCCTTTTGATACCGGCACTTTCTATTTCCGTCATAGCATGAACAGGCAGTGTCAAAGAGAATGCCAGGAATAAGGCAGCTATGATATTAAATATTTTTACGTTTATTCTTCCGTTTCTCATTTTCTGTTTTTCCATTCTTCTTTATTTTATACTTTTTCCAGCATATGACCAATATAGTTATCAAAATTACTGCAGCAATTGTCAACAATAAAGCAATTGCTCTCTGTAATCTCTGTCTTTCTCTTGCAACTCTGTCACTCTGTTTCTTAGGATTTGGTATTCTGTGACCGGTTACCAAGAGTCTATGTGTATTGATACCATACGGTGTACAGGTTACCAGGGTACATAAGTCTTTATCCTGTTCTATGCCTAATGTATTGATTTCATCCGGTAATACCGTACGGATATCATCTACTTCATAGGTAATCGTTTTATTTAATACGGTAATCTGAAAGGTATCTTTCTTCTTCAGTTTATCAATATCCGTAAACAATCTTGCGGAAGGAAGACCGGTATGACCGGTCAATACGCTGTGCGTATTGTTCCCGCCTATCGGCAGGGACGTTCCGGCAAGATGTCCTACTGCTATCTGTAATACACTTTCCGTAGTGTCATGATAGATCGGAAGATCGATATCCAGAGATTCAATACTGATATATCCCATAATACCTGTACCGGTAACATCGAGGATGCTGTCATATTCTTTTTTCTCTTCATCAGAAAGATTCAGATTCAGATCATGCTGGGCAAGTTTCTCGTTATATGCTTCTGCTTCATCCAGCATCCTCTGATTTTCTTCATCACTGTTGTTATCTACTGCTTCCTGATAGTCAACGATAGCCCTTGACTGGTGCAGCATATTCCAGTAGTTGCTGAAGCTTGGATATGTGATTAAGCCTATTCCAGCTAATAATACCAATACAATCAATATGGTAGTTTTATCTTTTTTCTTTTTTTTCTTCTTAATCTCAGCCATTTACCTATATACCTGTTAATCATATCATCGAATGATTGCTTTTATGTACTACTTGCATGTGAATTTTAGGTGACGAAAATACATAAACAGAACTTTTTTAATAATTTTTGAGGGATTCGCCTTTTTTATCCATATATATAAACAGAAGGAGAATCCATAATGAAAGACAATATAATCACTCAACCTTATGACACCGCCTTTAAATTAGGTCTTAGAAGAGGCAGTCCAAAACTTATTGTTCCATTAATTAATGTGATGTTTCATCCAAAGATACCATTGGATGAAACTGTATCAATCCAGTATCTTCCTAATGAACTGTATACATCAGATGGAAAGAAGGAAAGGATCACTGATTTACAGTTACACATAAGAAACGTGTATTATCACATGGAATGTGATTGTTATGAGGGTGATAAGATCGTTGTCAAAATGGCAGAGTATGGGCTTGAAGCAGGATTGAATCATGCAAGATCAAAGATAAAGAATGCAGTGGTAGAGAAGCCTTATACTGTACCAATCCTTGCTTCAGGCGTCTTGTTTCTAAGAAAACCATCTGATGGGCATCTTTCTGTAAAGATTACAGAGTCAGAATATCAGATGCTGTATCAGGTGAGATCACTGATCTTAGCCGAATACACCATTGATAAACTATGTGATCAGGATCTTTACATACTGATACCGGTTTATCTTTTCAATCATGAGAAGGATATAGAGAAATACAACAGAGATAAAGCATGCCGTAAAAGGGTCAAAGATGCCATGCATCAGATGGTTAAAGCAATAAACAAGGCATTGCATGAAGACAAGATTGTGATATTTGATTATGCGTTGTTAACTGTTATGATGAAGACAGTAACAGAAGGATTAATGAGGGATAACGACGAAATGAGAAAGGATCTGGATGAGATCATGAGTGAAGGATTATTAAGAATACCAGGAGATGAATACTGCTTAAGAGTAAAAGATCAGTATATTTCTGAAGGAATCAATGAAACCAAGCAGAATGTTGCGTTAAATATGCTGAAAGACGGGAAGCTTTCCATTGATGACATTTCAAAATACTCCGGTTTATCAAAAGAAGAAGTAGAAAATCTGAAACATTAATATCATGTTAAGAATACATACAGGCACTGCAGTATTGTAAAATCAGTGCCTGTATTTCATACAAATGCATTATCTTAATGATTTGTACTGTAAATATAGATACATATATATTTCAGGTAATATTTATCTCTTCAGAAATGAGGAATCAGTATCCTGTTTTATTCATTTCGTTAAAAGATGAAGAGGGTCGAAACTTTGAACTGGCATATGATAAGTTAAAATCTATTATTGCACGCTTGTATATAAAATATTCCTTTTTGGAAAAGACATTTTCTTAAAATCAAGCGGTCAAATCGGAACAGAATCAGATATACAGAATTCGCTGATTACAATCACGCGTATGATGAATGCATTGTGGAATGGAGATGAAACTTCTGCATCCACAATCCTTTCTAATACAATCAGCTATAACGACTACAAAGAAGACTATTACCATGCATTCCTTACAGGTGTCTTTGTCGGCAAAGGCGTTCAATCAAATAAGGAAAGAGGTTCAGGGCGTCCTGATATCGATTTAAGAGATAAGCAGAACCGATGAAAATGAAAATCGTATGGAATACTGGTGCAAGCAGGCTATAGAACTGATAGATAAGAAAGAATATGCAAAGAATCTGAATGACTACCGAGAGATTTACTGCTATGGAATATCTTTCTGTCATAAGAATGCACTGGTTAGATTGAAAAAATAAATTTTTTTAAGAATTTTTGGGGGATTCGCCTTTTTCTTACAAATATTTAAACAGAAGGAGGTGATTTCTATGAAGGATTTGAATCACATTTTAAGTCATCCTTATGACATAGCATTCAAAACCGGTCTTAAGGAAGGCAGTCCAAAACTTATTATTCCTCTGATTAATGCGATGTTTCATCCAAAGATACCTTTGGATGAACATGCATCGATTGAGCGTCTTTCCAATGAACTGATCTTACCTGGTGGCAAGAAAGAGAAGATCACAGATTCACAATTACGGATTAACGATATTCTGTGGCACATGGAATGTGATTGCTATGCAGGTGATAAAATCGTTGCACAGATGGCAGAATATGATCTGTATACAGGATTAAATAATGCAAGGTTAAACATAAAGAATGCAGGTAGTAAAGATCCTTATACAGTATCTTTACCTGTCTCAGGTGTACTGTTTCTCAGGAAACCATCGCATAGAAATCTCATTGTAAGCATAAAGACATCGAAAACAGAGTTACTGTATCGCATCAATACATTAATACTGCAGGATTACACGTTAGAGGAACTCTGCTATAAAGATCTGTACATACTGATACCGTTTTATCTGTTTAATCATGAGAAAGATATAGAGAAATACAACAGAGATAAAGCAAGCTGTAAAAGAGTGAAGGACGCCATGCATCAGATGATGCATGCATTGAACAAGGCATATAAGTCAGAGCAGATCCTGTTATTTGACTATCGTACAGTAACTGTTATGATGAAGACAGTAACAGAAGGATTAGCTATGGATAATGAAGAAATGAGAAAGGATCTGGATGAGATCATGAGTGAAGGAACATTACGAATACCGGGAAAAGAATATTACCTGAGAGTAAGAAAAGAATGCCTTTCAGAAGGAATAGATAAAGGAATCAATGAAACCAAGCAGAATGTTGCGTTAAATATGCTTGCCGACGGCAAGTTATCTATTGATGACATTTCAAAATATTCCGGTTTATCAAAAGAAGAAGTAGAAAATCTGAAACATTAATATCATGTTAAGAATACATACAGGCACTGCAGTATTGTAAAGTCAGTGCCTGT
>CAZHUX010000090.1:0-4636 GCA_964535445.1 uncultured Galactobacillus sp.
GTTGGAAGTCATGATGATAATCGTATTCTTGAAGTCTACGGTTACACCCTTGGAATCCGTGATTCTGCCATCATCCAGAATCTGTAAGAGGATATTGAATACATCCGGATGTGCTTTCTCAATTTCATCAAGAAGCACAATAGAATACGGATTTCTTCTGACAGCTTCTGTTAACTGGCCGCCTTCTTCATATCCGACATATCCCGGAGGAGCACCAATCAGACGACTGACGCTGAATTTTTCCATGTATTCAGACATATCGATTCTGACAATCTTGGATTCATCATCGAATAACTGCTGTGCCAAAGCCTTGGCAACTTCTGTCTTACCTACACCAGTAGGTCCTAAGAACAGGAAGGAACCAAGCGGACGATTCTCATCCTGAATACCTGCCTTGGAACGCATGATGGCATCAGAAACCAGTGTAATAGCTTCATCCTGTCCCATGACTCTCTGACGCAGTGCATCAGGAAGATGCAGGATCTTATCCTTTTCAGTTGACTGCAGTCTGGAAACATCAATATGTGTCCATCTGGAGACAATCTTGGCAATTGCATCTTCATCAACTGTCTGTTTCAGCATTGCATCATCTTTCGGATCTTTGCCTTCGGCGATCAGTTTCTGAAGTTCAGGGATAGTCTTGTACTTGATTTCACCTGCTTTGCTGTAATTGCCTTCTGTTTCAGCCGCATCCAGATCACGCTTAGCCTGATCCAGTTTATCCTGGGCTGTCGCAATATCGTTTAACTTTGCCTTCTCAGCATTCCACTTGGCAACACCGGCATCATACTTCTCACTGATATTGGCAAGTTCCTCTTCAATCTCTTTCTTCCTTGCCGTAGACTTGGCATCTGTGTCATTCTTCATAGATGCTTTTTCCATCTCAAGGTTCGCTTTTCTGCGGTCAAGGTCATACAGTTCCTTCGGCATGGAATCCAGTGTGACTCTGGTTGCGGCACAAGCTTCATCGACCAAGTCGATTGCCTTATCAGGTAAGTATCTGTCTGTAATATAACGGTCAGAAAGCTTGGCAGCTGCCACCAGTGCTTCATCCTTGATGGTGACATGATGATACTGTTCAAATCTTTCCTTTAAGCCTCTCAAGATGGTGATTGTATCATCTACAGAAGGCTCATTGACCATAACCTTCTGGAATCTTCTTTCCAGAGCTCTGTCTTTTTCAATATACTGACGATATTCATTGAATGTCGTAGCACCAATGCACTTGAGTTCACCTCTTGCAAGCATTGGCTTTAACAGGTTAGCAGCATCCATGGATCCTTCGGTCTTGCCTGCACCAACCAGATTATGAATTTCATCGATGAACAGGATAATACCGCCGTTCGCTTTCTTAACCTGATTCAGTACACCCTTTAATCTCTCTTCAAATTCACCTCTGTATTTGGCACCTGCAATCAAAGAGCCCATATCCAGTTCAATTAAACGTTTGTTCTTTAATCCAACCGGAACATCATCTTTATAAATACGCCATGCAAGGCCTTCTACAATAGCGGTCTTACCGACACCAGGTTCACCAATCAGAACCGGATTGTTCTTTGTCTTACGGCATAAGATTTCAATCACTCTTCTGATTTCATCATCTCTGCCAATAACCGGATCGATCTTGCCATCTTTAACATCCTGAACAAGATCATGTCCATATTTCGAAAGTGCATCAAGCTGCGCTTCTTTATTCTTTTCATTCATAGTCTCACCTCCTCTGAGGTCATTGATTGCGTGAAGCAGTTTACGCAGATCAAATCCAAACTCACGCATCATATCCTGTACAACAGGAGCGTTTGTCTGGAATAATCCCGCGACAAATGCATTCACCGTCACATACTCATCGCCTGCTTTTTCCATGTATTCATCCGTCTTTGTGAATGCTTCATTCACATAACGGTCAGCGCTGAGTTCATTATTACCGGAAACAGTCGGAATCTTTTTCAGATATTCCTGCACAAAGGTAAGTAAACGGGATTTATCCAATCCTAATCTTTCCCATATGCCATCTGCCATATCATCTTCCAGAATGGCATTAAGGAAATGTTCTGTTTTTAACTCACTGTGGTGGGAATCTCTGGCTAATGTAATAGCCTGATTCCAGATGTTTTCCATTGCATCAGAAAATTTTTCCGGATTCATAGAGATATCACCTCCTTACGGATTACGATCTAAACTGATTCTTGAATTTCTGCCACATGGTATCCCCGCGGCCAGAATTCTGCAGCTCCTGAAGCTGCTGGTATAACTCTTTTTCTTTTCTGGTCAGATTGTCATCAACCTTAACTTTAACCGTGCAGATCTGATCGCCCTGACGGCCGCCTCTGATATCCGGTACACCCTGACCACGTAATCTTAACTTGGCACCATCCTGTGTACCTGCCGGTACTTTCATAGTCACATCACCATGAATGGTTGGTACCTCTATGGTCGTACCAAGCGTTGCATCAACGGCACTGATCGGGATATCCAGATGGATATCCTTACCTTCACGGGTAAAGTACTTATGTGGCTGTACGTTAATCTCAATAAAGAGATCACCATTCGGACCACCATTAGTACCTCTTTCACCCTTGCCGGCAACTCTTAACTGCTGACCAGAGGAAATACCTGCCGGGATCTTGACATCTACGGATACACGCTTGCGTACATATCCGGCGCCACCGCATACATGGCATACCTTCTTGACTTTCTTGCCTGAGCCATGGCAATCCGGACATACGGACTGTGTTCTCATTCTGCCAAGTAATGTATTCTGAACGGTTTCAACATATCCAGATCCATGACAGGTTGGACATGTTCCGATGTCACCAGGTGTATCAGCACCTGTGCCATGGCAGTTTTCACATGGTTCATCAACTGTCAGATTGATGTTCTCTGTCTTGCCAAAGCATGCATCAAGGAATGATACATTCATTCTCATGAAACGGTCATCACCCTTGGTTGGTCCATTTCTTCTTGATGAAGACCTGGATCCGCCAAATGAGCTGCCGCCCATACTTCCGAAGATATCTCCGAAGATATCATCAAATCCGCTGAAGTCACCGGATGATGAGAAGCCCTGGAAGCCATTGAAGCCGCCGCCAGCCTGACTGCCATCCATACCGGCAAAGCCAAACTGATCATATGTCTTACGCTTCTGAGGATCAGAAAGTACTTCATATGCTTCATTGACTTCCTTGAACTTATCTGCCGCATCCGGAGCCTTATTCAGATCCGGATGATATTTCTTGGCGAGCTTACGATATGCCCGCTTGATATCATCTTCACTCGCATCCTTGGATACGCCAAGTACCTCATAATAATCTCTTTTCTCAGCCATATCTCAGCCTGCCTCTCTTCCTTTCAAACAGAATGCGGAATCATATACAATCCCGCATTTGTTTATGATATTTCTTTATTTCTTCTCTTTGAAGTCTGCATCAACAACATCATCATCACTGTTGTTGTTATTTGCGGAGTTATCAGAAGAACCTGCATTTGTCTGTGCATTAGATGCACCCTGCTGATACATAGCCTGGGCCATCTCATTAGCAGCCTTCTCCAAAGCATCCATCTTTGTCTTTAAGCCATCCATATCATTTTTATCGATAGCTTCCTGCAGTTCATCTCTTAACTTCTTGACTTCATCCTTCTGTTCCTGAGTAACGTTAGGGTTATCAGCCTTCAGAGTCTCATCAATCTGGTTGATGTAAGCTTCAGCCTTGTTCTTTGTTTCAATGTCTTCCTTACGCTTATCATCTTCAGCCTTATGAGCTTCAGCATCCTTTACCATTCTGTCGATCTCTTCATCAGACAAACCGGAAGAGTTCTGAATTGTAATATGCTGTTCCTTGCCAGTTCCCTTATCCTTAGCGGAAACCTTAACGATACCGTTGACATCAATATCGAATGTAACTTCGATCTGTGGAACACCTCTTCTTGCCGGTGCAATACCATCGAGCTGGAAGTTTCCTAATGTCTTGTTATCGGCAGCCATTGGTCTTTCACCCTGTAAGACATGGATATCTACAGCCGGCTGGTTATCAGCAGCGGTAGAGAATACCTGACTCTTGGATGTAGGGATTGTTGTGTTACGAGGGATTAATACAGTCATAACACCACCTAATGTTTCAATACCTAAGCTTAATGGTGTGACATCGAGCAGTAATACATCCTTGACATCACCCTGGATAACGCCACCCTGGATAGCAGCACCGATAGCTACACACTCATCCGGGTTAACGGATTTGTTCGGTTCCTTGCCAAGTTCTCTCTTGACAGCTTCCTGTACAGCAGGAATACGTGTAGAACCACCGACTAACAATACCTGATCCAGATCAGCAGATGTTAACTTGGCATCCTTTAATGCATTTCTGACAGGTGTCATTGTTCTGTCAACAAGATCCTTTGTCATCTCATCAAACTGAGCTCTTGTCAATGTAGCTTCAAGATGCAGAGGTCCTTCAGGTCCTGCGGAAATGAATGGCAGAGATATCTGTGTCTGTACCATACCGGACAGATCCTTCTTAGCCTTTTCAGCAGCTTCCTTTAATCTCTGTAAAGCCATCTTATCCTGTTTCAGATCGATGTTGTGCTCTTTCTTGAAGTTATCAGCTAACCAGTCAATGATCTTGTTATCAAAGTCATCGCC
>CAZHUX010000091.1:0-4339 GCA_964535445.1 uncultured Galactobacillus sp.
GGCAATGACAAAAAGGCTCTTTATTTAGGAATGATGCATACATTTGGAAAGGAAAGGGGTCTTGAAATTAATTTATCGTGATCTGAATGTGAGAGAGGCCATAGTATGAGGTGATTGTCAGAAGTTCTTGAAGACTGTATCAATGGACATAAAGATAAATGGTATGCTCAGGAAAACATAAAAGGTGGGGCAGAGAACGTAAATCAGATTGCAATGACTATGATACAAAGAGGCTTTTCATTTGGAAGAATGGTTTCAAAAAGAATATATTAAAGAAACTGAATATTCCAAAGTCAGGATTTACTGTAAAATATTCATAGATAATGGGGCAGTGTAAAAAAAGGAGGATAAAGATAATGTCAAGGGAATTGAAAAAAGTTGTCACAGGAAAATATTCTGGAAATGAAGAAATTATTCCATACGTAACAAATGCGACGGTGACGAGTCTGCCCTCTGGAAATGTAATAGTTAGATTTTACAATGAGATCAGAAAAGACTATGTTTCTTACAGCATTACTTTGGATGATAATGGAAAAGCGATAAAAGAAGAGAATTCTTTAGATGATAGTGAAGAATATCTCCGCCTTCTTCAGGCCTCAGTAGAAATGAGTAAGGATACGCTTCTTTCGATAAGAGATCTTCTAAATAATATTGTTGCTGAAATCGATGAGGAAACAAAATGACATTAGGTAATTATGGGACGAGTATTAACAGACTATATACAAATAATAATGGGTTTCATCTTCCAAGAATTTTCAGAAAATCAAGCCCTGTATCTAAGAAATCTTCATATTCAGAAACTGGTCCTGAAGCCAATGTGATATTTACCGATGCAGAGTATGAAGGAAGCATTTAAAATTTTAAAAAGCCAATCGTTATGAGACTTTCAAAAGATAAATATAGAATGTACCTTGATAATGATTATCTTGATATCCATTGCTCTGGTGAAACTAAAGATGAACTGTATGAAGACTTTTATGAAACTGCCGTTACATTGAAAGAAGAATATCTAGATTGTGATGTGAATGAACTCTCTTCATCGGGTATAGTTCTTAGAAATAAGCTGAAGGAATATTATGACAGCATTCAAAGATAAAGTGGTAAAGCGATCATTGCTGAAAAAGGGATTTCAAGAAACAAGGAAAACTAAGCATCGATTCTATTTTCTATATGATGAGAATGATAAGAGAACTTCTATCAATACGCATTTCAGCAATAATGAACAGGAAATCGATGATGGACTAATTAATAAAATGTGTCGGGAAACGCATCTGAACAAAGAACAGTTCTGTGACCTGATTAATTGTCCTTTGTCACGTGATGATTATTATGAAATCCTTAGAAGCAAGAACATACTTTGACTTGTATGATTCATAAACGTGTGTAGAATCCTGAATGTGATGAAGATAGGAAAAGATGTTGTTACGGGCGCTGCTAATAATTCCGGTATGTTGAATTATCTCAATAAAGGTATAATCAAAGTAATGACAACCTATTATCATTATCTGGATGAATATAAAAACATATATGTTGAGAATAAAAATAAGACAGACTGGTCTCTTAAGTTTCAGAAGATAGTATCTGCATTAAACAGAAATGCCTCTGTTATTGCAAGAGAGACCGGTTTTTCTGATGAGAACGTACTGGAAGTGATACAGGATAAGAGTACGCCTTCTTTTGCAATGCTTGCCGATGTAGTCAGATATTTACATGTAAATCCAGACTGGCTGTTTGTTGATGAGAGGGAATCCGTATTAAAAGATAATCTGAGAAAAAGAGATTCTAAAGAAAAAATAGCAGAAAGAATAAAAGATCTGATGAATGGTTCTTCTAAAAGGAGCTTTGCAATAAAGACAGGCATTCACTATCAGGTATTAATGAAGTCTCTTAATACGAATGAAGAATCTGAGGTTAGTGAATTTGTCATCAGAAAGATTGCGGATGCATGTAGTGTAGGATTTGAATGGCTTTTATGTGGTGATGAGAATACCAGGGAAGATCCTTGTAATGATCAGATGATAATGTCTTTAAATGCTAGATCAGATGTCAGAAAACAGATATTTATGAAATTACCAGATGTAGAAATACAGAATACGGAACATGTTTACAGTCTTCTGGAGCGCGCAGAGATTTATGATAAGAAAATTGCAGAAGATATCTCAGATAAAAGATCCATTGGTTACAGAATAAAATCTATCAGAAGTGCATATCAGTGCTCTTTAAGAGATTTTGCGATGATGACAGGGGTCTCTAAAAGCTCTGTATCCAATTGGGAAAATGGCAGAAATAAACCAGATGATTTTGCTTTGAGGAGAATCAGTGAATCACTGAATATAGGGAAAGACTGGATCCTGTATGGCGATCAATCTGCCATGTACTGGCCATGTGACAAAAGAATGGTTGAATTTTTAAAAGAAGAACCGGATATCAGAAAGGAATGTTATATTGCGTTGTCATCAGTGTCATGATATACTCTGGTAGTAATGTCCAATATATGGAATAAATGAAATAGCAGAAGGAGGAATGCACATGGCAAAGATGTTAGTAACACAGGCACTTGATGAAAGAGATCTGCTGGTAAAGAAAATCAATGACAAGATTCTTAAGGCAGATTTTGTTGATGCCGCAAGACATAATGAAGATAAAGTGATGATATCGAAACAGTCCAGAAATGAGTTTGAAAAAGATGCAGAATCTGCTTACCAACAGATTCTTGACTTAATCAGGAGATATCAGAAAGTAGATGCCGCAATTGTGGCATCGAATGCATCAACATATGTAGAGACTTCTTATGGAAAATTCACAGTCGCAGGTGCACTTTCTTTACGAGCAAGATTAATGGAAAACAGTGCCTATGGAGATGAATCTGCTTTTGAAAATAACCTGATGGAGAAGATGGAAGAGCAATATGATTCCTGTGTGCGGGAAATGGATAACAGGAATGAACTGTTAATGAATACAGCTGAACAGATGAGATTATCTATTCTTGGCAAAGATGCAAAGAGTAAGGATAACCAGCCATTAGCTGTAGTAGATGAATATGTAAAGGAGAATAAAACAGAATTAGTAGATCCTATTAATATAAGGAAGAAAATCACGGAACTTAAGAGTAAGAAAGATACTTTATTAACGGAATTGAATACTCAAATTAAGGTTGCTAATGCGACAACGGTAATTGAAATTTAATTAAGCTGTCTGCAGTACGAAAATTTAAATCTGACTTACCGGCAACAGGTTATGTTACATAATAGCCACATAGTATTACAGAACCGCCTTTAAGGATTGTATCCTGGTGTAATAAAAGGGTTCGGTTCAAATACGAAACAGCAGATATACTTCTGTTACTATGACTCTTTTGTTATCTCATATCTGTGTTGGTTCGTATTTGAATGGTTATTTGTTTTTTCCTTAACTTTGAATGGTTTTGGATTATTGATTTTGCAGATATTGTAAGGGATATCGAAATCCATGAGAATGGTTATGGGTGATGAGCCAGCTTACCCAAAATTTCCACATGGCTGTACTGCAGGCAGCCTTTTTTAGTGGTTTCATCACTTAATAATCCTGGAATAACTGAAGTTTTACTGTTCTTTACTGTTTGTGTCACTAAAAATATAGCGCCGCAGACAACATATTAATTTATTAATTCATTGTTTCTGTGAGTTGTTAAAGAAGGCGTAAAATTCGGTTGATTCTTATCATTCTTTTTATTTGAATTTTCTGAAAATCCTGCGGTATTTATTATGAAAGAAAGCCGTAATTATGCACAATTAAACATGGCAGAGCAAGAATCCACATTGTTCAAATATGGAATAAATATGTGATGCTTAGTTGAACATTTAAACTTACCTTTATATAATTGCCTTTAGAAGGACGCGGGGGGGGTACATGAAAGACAGATACAAACTGTTAAAAAAATTCGGTGTATGGACACTGGATATATTCTGTGTTCTGTTCTCGTATGTTTGCAGTACTGAGATCAGATACAGGGGTGATATAGCTCCTTACCGCAGCAGTATGATCTTTTTTGCAACATTGTTAGTGTTGTTTGTGACAATATTCAACAATGTGTTCAAATCCAACCGCGGCTTTATGAGACGATCCTGGACACAGGAGCTTAGTCTGGTTATTATCTATAATTTCTATCTGCTGGTATGTCTTGTCCTTGTTTCTTATTTTCTGCATCTTTCAGAGGTATTATCAAGGTTAATCAGCGGTTACTTTGTGCTTATTGATATAGCCACTATGGTTATCGTGCGTATGTTAGCCAAGAAGGCCGCTTTTAAGTTTTTTGGCAGAAGTGACTTTCTGAACACAGTCATTGTATTAGTAGAAGATG
>CAZHUX010000092.1:0-4293 GCA_964535445.1 uncultured Galactobacillus sp.
CAACCAAATGTGCCAGTCAGAATGTCAACATCGTAGATGTAACGCAGAAGGTCCTTCAGGATCTGTTTACCATGATTATGATTGTGGAGATTCCTGAGGAAGGCGAATTTCATGCTTTTGCGGATGAAATGGAGAAACAGGGAGATGCAGAAGGATTGAAGATTCATGTTATGCATGAAGATATTTTCAATGCGATGCATTCTATCTGAGGTGATCTATGAATAACAGCAGATATTCTGATAATATCCTGGAAACAATCCGGATGATTGATGAGGAGAACCTGGATATTCGTACGATTACGATGGGCATCAGTTTAATGGATTGTGCTGACAGTGATATAGATAAGTCATGTCAGAAGATATATGACAAGATTACAACCAAGGCTAAGGATCTTGTCAAGACAGCTAAAGATATTGAAAGAGAATACGGTATTCCGATTATCAACCAGCGTATTACCGTAACGCCGATATCTCTTTTAGTCAGTGTCTCTGGTGGTGATCCTGTTAAATATGCAAAGACATTAGACAAGGCTGCCAAGGCAGTAGGTGCTTCCTTTTTAGGAGGTTATACTGCATTAGTACAGAAGGGAATGACACCAGGTGACAGGGCATTGATTGAATCTATACCGGAAGCCCTGGCAAGTACAGATTTAGTATGCTCTTCTGTTAACATAGGCTCTACCAAAGCAGGCATTAATATGGATGCTGTAGAAATCATGGGCAGAGTGATTAAAAAGACAGCAGAATTAACAAAGGATAATCAGTGCTACGGTGCTTCCAAGCTTGTTGTTTTCTGTAATGCCGTAGAAGATAATCCGTTTATGGCAGGTGGTTTCCATGGTATCTCTGAACCGGATGTGGTCATTAATACAGGTGTATCCGGACCAGGTGTAGTCAGAGAAGCAGTTAAGGAAGCAGGCAAGGATGCCTCTATGGATGAGATTGCGGAGATTATCAAGGAGACTGCGTTTAAAGTCACCAGAATGGGTCAGTTAGTAGGCACGGAAGCTGCCAGAAGATTAGGTGTGCCTTTTGGTATCGTGGATCTTTCCTTAGCTCCTACACCTGCAGTTGGCGATTCTGTCGCAAATGTACTGGAAGAAGTAGGTATTGAGACATGCGGCGGCCCGGGCACAACAGCCGCCTTGGCAATGCTGAATGATGCAGTTAAGAAGGGCGGTGTCATGGCTTCCTCTTCCGTTGGAGGTCTCTCTGGTGCATTTATTCCGGTCTCAGAAGATGCAGGTATGATAGAAGCTGCTGAGAAGGGTGCTTTATCCATAGAGAAGTTAGAAGCGATGACAGCCGTATGTTCAGTAGGTCTGGATATGATTATCATTCCGGGAGATACAACTCCGGAAACAATCAGTGCCATTATCGCCGATGAAGCCGCAATCGGCATGATTAATACAAAGACAACTGCCTGCCGTCTGATTCCGGCTATTGGTAAGAAAGCAGGAGATCATCTTGTCTTTGGCGGATTAATGGGTGAAGGACCGGTTATGCCGGTAAAGAAGACGGATGCGTCTGTTATGATTCATCGCGGCGGCAGGATTCCATCTCCGATTAACTCACTCAAAAATTAAATAGACAATTATGTGTCATGCCTGTATGATTATGAACCAAGGGGGATTTTTAGTATGAAACTGGTTTATGACGTACAGGACAGACCACCGTTTTCCCAGCTGATTGTGTATGGTTTTCAGCAGGTATTGGCAATTATGGCAGCTACAATAGCTGTCCCGTTAATTGTTGGTAATGGTATGTCTACCGCTGCCGCATTGTTTGGCGCAGGACTTGGCACATTAACTTATACAGCTTTTACAGCAAGGAAGAGTCCTGTTTTTCTGGGCTCTTCTTTTGCGTTTATCGGATCTATGTCAGCAGCGTTTGCAGGTGCTGTCAGTACCTCTGCAGGATATGCCGGATTGATCATCGGTGCCATTATGGCAGGACTTGTGTATGTCATTATTGCGCTTATTGTACGTAAGGCAGGGGTTGCCTGGGTAGATAAGCTGATGCCGCCGGTAGTGGTAGGACCTACTGTGTCCATCATTGGCTTATCACTTGCGGCTAATGCGATCAGTGACTTACAGACAAGCAATGTAACAGGTGAACATACAAAGATAGCAGTAGTGTGTGGATTATTTGCCTTGTTTATGACAATGCTTGCCAGTACTTATGGTAAGAAACATGCAAAGATGATTCCGTTTATCATTGGTATTCTTTCTGGCTATGTATTAGCTGCTGTATTTACATGGATTGGTAATGCAAGCGGGAATACAGCTATGCAGATAATCGATTTCAGCACATTGCAGGCATTAACATCTGATGGGGTGACAGTAAAAACATTTATCTCCATACCGGATTTCAGTTTTCTTGAAGCAGGGAAAGGCTTATCTCAGGTAGATGGTGCTTATCTTGGAACGTTGTTTGCGGCATATGTACCGGTTGCCTTCGTTGTCTTTGCGGAACATATCGCAGATCATAAGAATATATCTTCTATCATTGGCAAGGATCTCTTAAAGGATCCGGGTCTTGATCATACATTACTAGGAGATGGCATTGGATCCATGGTTGGCGCTTTCTTCGGCGGATGTCCGAATACAACTTATGGAGAATCCATCGGCTGTGTCGCAATCACAAGAAATGCATCTGTAGTAACAATCATTACGGCAGCAGTAGAATGCATGATACTGGCCTTCTTATCACCTGTTGTTGCATTTATATCTTCAATTCCATCCTGTGTTATGGGTGGAGTATGTATGGCTTTATATGGTTTTATTGCTGTATCAGGTCTGAAGATGGTCCAGCATGTAGATCTGGACCAGAACAAGAATCTCTTTGTTGTATCTACAATTCTGATCGCAGGAATCGGCGGCTTATCTTTAACCTTTGGCCAGGTAACCATTACAAGTGTTGCCTGTGCACTGATATTAGGTATTCTGGTTAATGTGGTCTTAAGCAAAGATCCTTCTGTAAAGCAGTAGTTTACGATAAAATAGATACATGAAGTTTTTTAAGAATACAGATTCTGAATATACTAAGACCATTCAGTACGCATGTGTTTCCATGGCAGTTACTGTTATTGTTTTATATCTTCTGTATCACATGGTTCCCTGGTTTCAGACAGCATGGCATCTGATTACAGCAGTATTGAAGCCATTGTTAACAGGATGTCTGATCTGTTATCTTCTGTATCCTTTTGTACAGTTCTTCGATAAGAAGTTACAGAAAAAGATGAAGAGTACTAAGACAGCACGCTCTTTATCCGTACTTATCGTCATAGTGATTATCCTGGCTGCCTTAGCAGCGTTGATTTCATTGTTAATATGGTCTGCCGCAAGACAGATTACCCAGATAGATCTGAATGCCATAAGGGATGCAGTAAAACAGGCAGAGAATTCATTAGGCGGTGTAATAGGAGACTTAATGAATTATCTGGAGAGTCAGAATATAACGACTTCTTCTATTACGAAGAAAGTTACTTCCTATGTAACAGGCGCATTAAGCAATGCGGCCGGAACCATATCAGTATTGTTCTTTGGTTTTATCTTTGCGATCTATTTCTTAATAGATGGAAAGAATATATCCCGCTATTGGAAGAATGCGGCTAAGACTTTATTTCCTGAAAAAGCAATAAAGGTAATGAAGGAATTAGCTGAAGATGCGGATCAGTGCTTCTCAGGATATATCAGAGGACAGGTATTAGACGCAATTATCGTAGGCTCTGTTACAACATTAGTATTCCTGTTAATCAGGATGCCGAATGCGGCGGCAATCGGACTTATTACAGGGTTTGGGAACTTAATACCTTATGTAGGACCAATCCTTGGATATGCATCGGTAGTGATTATCAATCTGATTGATTTCAATCCACAGATGTTAGTAATAGGTCTGATTGTATTGATCATCATTATGTTCATTGATGGCAATATTATCAATCCAAGACTGCTGGCGAATGCAGTACATGTACATCCATTGCTGGTTGTAGCAGCGTTAATCGCAGGTGGCGCTATCGGTGGTATCGTGGGTATGTTATTAGCAGTGCCATGTGCTGCTTTTATCAAGATGCAGTTTGATAAACTGTTACAGAAAAGAAAGAATATATTAGAGAGACAGTCATAGATATATGGCTGTCTTTTTTAGCTGGAAGAGAGAATACAGTCGTTATGAACGTCCGCATAAAGAGAATATAAAATTTTTTTAATTATTTTTGAGGGATTTGCCTTTTTTCTGCATATATATGAATAGAAAGAGAGGAAAACATGAAAAAGAATCAAACATTAAGCCA
>CAZHUX010000093.1:0-4232 GCA_964535445.1 uncultured Galactobacillus sp.
GATCAAAGCAGGAAATCGTAATCACATCAGGTGTATCATCAATGATCAGATCAACCCCTGTAGCCTGTTCAATGGCTTTGATATTGCGTCCTTCCCTACCGATGATTCTGCCCTTCATCTCTTCACCAGGAAGCGTTACGGTAGAAACCGTACGTTCAATGGTTTCATCCTGGGAATAGCGCTGAATGGCTAAAGCAATAATATTTTTTGCCTCATCAGCAGCCTTTGTTTCAGCTTCTTCCTGCTGTTCACGCAGGTACTGACCGATTTCCTTTTCAGATTTCTTTTCAACAACTGCCATTAATTCTTTCTTGGCGTCTTCTTCGCTTAATTTGGCAGCTTCTTCCAGAACATGAACCTGTTCATCAATTTTACTCTGCAGTTCTTCCTCTTTTCTGCTGAGGTTTGCAAGTTTATCATCAGCGGCCTGTTCCTTGTCGCCAACTTTCTTTTCCCGGGCTTTCAGATTTTCCTCGCGGAATTTCAAATTGTCTTCACGGCGTAAAAGTTTATTCTCAGACTGCTGGATTTTATTCTGCTCGTCCTTGATCTCCTGTTCAGCTTTCTGCTTCATTTCGAAGATCTTCTGTTGTCCGTCAAGATCAGCCTGGCGGATCATATTCTCCGCCTTGGAATTCGCATCATTCAGGATGGTCTCTGCTGTTGATTTATTCTTATCAAGACCAGCCTTTCCGGCAATTACCATAATGACAATGCCGATTACGATACCTGCAACCGCAGCAATAAGGAGCAGAACAATATTATTTGTCATGCTATTGTTTCCTCCATTTTGTTCAGTTACCGAGATTTCTCTCAAATGTTATTATACGAAAATAGTTGTTTTTTCACAAGTGGGATGTAAGCGTTGTCACAACCACAGAAATAACCCGCTCAGTATTCCAATCAGAGCTCCCGCACATACATCTGATGGATAATGTACGCCTCCCGTGACTCTGATTACTGCACCAATAAGTGCTGATACAAGCATAATAATGCCAATATAAACATTCACATGTAAAAACACCATCGCAATCACACTGGCAGAAAAGACATGTCTGCTGGGCATGGATTTTCCCTTTGTATTTTTAATGATCAGAGGATGAATATCATAAGTTTCATAAGGTCTTTTACGGTTAATCAGTTTTCTGATAACAGACACTGCCACAAATGATACGGCCGGTACTGTAAATGCCTTTATAAAAAACGGATCTTTCTGAACCAGAAGATATAAAAGCAGTAGCGGATAAGAAATATAGAAAAAATATGTAAATATCATATTGGATATCTTTAATGCATGAATCCGCTTATCTGACTTTCTGAACCAGGCAGTGATATGTTGGTAAAATTCCGGATAGTTCATAACGTTCACATTCTAACACAAAACAGGATGCAGTATTTTTACATCCTGTCCTGATTCAGTCATCTGTTTTTTCTTCTTTTTCTTCCGCCGTATCTTTCGGGAATAAAGCATCATGTACCTGTGCGGTAACCTGATCTGCCCAGGCCGGGTTAGCCTTGAAATACTCTCTGACAGAATTAATTCCCTGACCGATCTTTTCACCATTATAGGAGAACCACGCCCCTGCTTTTTCAATGATGTCATTTTCAACCGCTAGATTGATGACCTCATCTACATGGGAGATGCCTTCGCCATAAATGATGTTTACAACAGCTGTCTTGAATGGCGGTGCCACCTTGTTTTTAACAACCTTGATCTTTGTAACATTACCATAGGCTTCACCACCGTTCTTTAAGGTTTCACCACGTCTTACATCGAGACGTACCGATGCATAGAACTTAAGCGCACGTCCACCCGGTGTTGTTTCAGGATTACCGAACATGACGCCTACCTTCTCACGCAGCTGGTTAATAAAGATAGCAGTTGTCTCGGAATGATTCATGACCCCCGCCAGCTTACGCATAGCCTTGGACATAAGTCTTGCCTGTAAGCCTACCGAGGAATCACCCATTTCACCATCCAGTTCTGCCTGTGGAACAAGGGCTGCGACAGAGTCTACAACGACAAGATCAATTGCCCCGCTCTTTACTAACAGCTCGCAGATATCAAGTGCCTGTTCACCAGAATCCGGCTGGGAGAGAATCAGTTCATCAATATCTACTCCTAAATTCTTTGCATAAACCGGATCAATCGCATTTTCAGCATCGATAAATGCACAGCGTCCTCCCTGTTTCTGACATTCCGCTATTGCATGCAATGCCAGGGTTGTCTTACCAGAAGATTCAGGACCATAGATTTCAATGATTCTTCCCTTTGGATAACCACCAATACCAAGTGCCTTGTCTAAGGCAAGAGAACCGGAAGGTATGGCATCTACAGATACATCTGCCCTGTCGCCAAGGCGCATGATACTGCCTTTGCCATATTCCTTTTCAATTTCTTTTAATGCGTCTTTTAACAGCTGATCTTTCTTTTCATCATCTGAAGCTGTTTTCTTTACTTCTTTCGCCATAAGCTTCCTCCTTCTATATATGTATTACCGGAAAAAGTACAAAACCCTCAAAAATTATTTGGATTCAAGAATATCATCTTTCATCTGGTTGAAGTACTGCACACCGGAAATGAAGGAAACAAGTGCCGCAAACCATAACATAATGTCACTGACCGGTAATCTTAATAACTCAAATGGAAGATTATTCAGCAGAATCAAAGCAACTGTAACCATCTGTAATACGGTCTTCAGCTTACCCATCATACCGGCAGCTACTACCTTGCCATTTGAGGCAGCCATCATACGGCAGCCATCCACAAAGGTATCTCTTGCGATCATGATGATAACCGGAATAACCGGAATAATGCCCTGTTTTAAGAAAAGCAGCCACATCGTTGTTGTTAAAAGCTTATCTGCAATCGGGTCAGCAAACTTACCGAATGTTGTGATCATGTTACGGCTTCTTGCAATATGTCCATCGACCGCATCACTTGCGGCGGCGAGAATATAAATACCAAGTGTGATCAGATTGATAACTGATAATTCCACGCCCCCTACATTGAGTACAGCCGGTTCAATGCCGAAAGCAGAATATGGAAACAGATATACAAGAATAATAACGGGAATCAGTATAATTCTGAATATTGTAATTCGATTTGGTAAATTCATAAAACATCCCTCTCTTTAACGCAGAATAGTATAACACAAGCCAGTTATAAAGACTTTTATAAAGCTACGCTTCTGAAATAATGTATTGAAAAAGAGGAAAGAAATCTTTCCTCTTCTGCACAATCATAAGCCATGTTCTGTTCCCTTGCGGGCGGCAGTCATTTATCTGTACATAATACCTGCCTCAAATTTCATTTCATCCTCAGCAGTTCCCCTACCAAATTTGGGTTTCTCGCTTGCGGGGTTTATCTCGTTCCACCTTATGAATTTCTTCATAAGCTTCGTCACTGTGACACCTTAAGGGCATCCACCATGGTCATAAGACTTTAGGTTTCTGCTCCGCCGTTACCAGATGGTACCTGACCTTATTGATTCAGTCAGCACAAACACTACGATCATCGCAGATCGTGCGAGCATGGACTTTCCTCTGGAAAACCAGCGGCTGCCTCATGTGCATTAGTGTTTTACCTTCTTTTACCGGAATTGTCAAAGACTTCTTTTTCAAGTCTGGACAATCTCTTCAGAATATCTACCTGCGAAGATCCGGCGGTAATAGGATCTGCATCTTCATGAGCTCTTGCCTTTCCTTCTACCTGGATCAGCTTGGCTCTTAAGGAAGCATTTGTCCTTTCCAGATCCTGAATCTTCTTGTCCTGTTCATTCAGAAGATTCTGGAATGTCTGATAGTCCTGAATCACCTGATCCAGAAGATGATCGACCTGATCGGGATTATAACCCTTAAAATCAATATCAAATTCCTTATCAACAATTGTCTGCGGATCAAGATTCAGTTTGCCAGCCATTATAAAAATTCCTCCTGCAGCTAATTATCGCATCGTAATTTTTGAAAATCAATAAACCTTCCTTAATTAAGTGAACAAATGTATAATGTCAAAGGTGATCTTGATTGATGGTAAATTATCCTAACGGTAAGAAAAACAACTGGAATCAGGCGGCCACTTCAGCCGGTGGACGCGGCATGCGTCTTGAAAAAGATATCAATACAACCAATCAGTATTATCTTTCCAATGATATTGCCGTGATTCACAAGAAACCTACCCCTGTACAGATTGTACATGTAGATTATCCGAAAAGAAGTGCTGCCAAGATTAC
>CAZHUX010000094.1:0-4217 GCA_964535445.1 uncultured Galactobacillus sp.
ATTCGTAATGAGTAGGTCGTAGGTTCAACTCCTATAGTCGGCACTTCAAAAAGGCGCTAACTTATGCGCTTTTTTATTTCCTTATGAAATAAATTATTTGTGTTTTCATGTTTCAGGTGTGACGTAGGTGTTACACCTCTTTAAATCTCCGCTTTTTCAGGGGACAGCCGACTGATTAATTACCGTATTCATAAAACTTATTCTTTACACTAAGATATATCTCGGCACTTTGTTATTTTATTTGTTTAATCAATGTTTAAAATCGAGATTATGCAGTTTCAGGAAGATTATTCTGTGCTCTTTATGTTACTGAGGATCCGGGGCATCTCTGCATACCTGTACTGCTAATTCTCCCTTTTCTAGTGTAAAAATGATTCTTTTAAAGTGAAAAAAGAAGCTTTAACATCACTCCATTGCTTTATTACATGTTGAATTCAATATCTGCCATTACTGGAATATGGTAATTTTCACTTTCATAAAGGAAATAACATTTATTGTTTTTTATTGCTTATATCTGAATTTGTCTTGCTATAATAGGAGTAAACAATAAAAAGGAATAAGAAATGTTTGCGCAGGAAAGACAAAAAGAAATCGCTGATACTATCAGAGAGACTGGTCATGTACAGGTTAATGATCTTGCCGAAAAGTATCACGTCACAAAAGATCTGATCCGTAAGGATCTGAATGTTCTGGAACAACAGGGAATCCTGAAGAAAGTGTATGGCGGTGCCGTAGCCGTCAGAGAAAACCTGCATGAGTATTCCAGTAACAGCCGTAAAGACAGAAACTCAGAGGGAAGAAAAGAGATAGCAGATAAAGCTTTCTCCCTTATTCATAACGGCGATACTGTTTATCTTGATATTTCCCTGACTTCTGTAGAGATTGCCAGACTGATTGTTAAAAGCAGTCTTTCCATTCATGTCATTACCAACATGCTGGAAGTACTCAATGTATTAGCACCTGACACAAAGACAGATATCTTCTTTACAGGCGGTACCCTGAATCAGGAAAGAGATGGTTTCTGGAGTGCTTTATCATTTAAGAATCTCTCTGTATGTCATATAGATAAAGCATTCCTTGGTACTGTAGGCATTGATCTCAATAAGCATACTGTTTCTACGTATCACGAAGGAGATGGTGAATTCAAAAGAGAAGTCATTGCCCTGGCTTCAGAAAGCTATGCATTAGCTGACAGCCATAAATTCCATGAAGATGGTGATTACACCTATGCATCTGTAAAAGACTTTACTGCTTTTATTACAGATTCCGCGTTAGATGAATCGGACAGGAACATACTTGGAAAGAAACATATATCCATACTATGATCAGAGACAATTTAAAGAAAAGAAAAAGAATTGATATCTTAAAAGACAAGATGCTTTCCGAGCCAAGATACGCTTCTATCGAACAGGCCCGTATCATCACAAGAGTCTATAAGGAAAATGAAGATAAAAGCATTCCTTATAAAAGAGCATTATCTTTAAAGACATGCTTAGAAGAAATGGAGATCTCCATTGAACCGGAAGAACTCATTGTCGGCAATCGTACCAGAGGTGTAAGAGCCGGTGTTATCTTTCCGGAAAGCGGATGTTCCTGGGTAAACAGGGAGTTTGAAACATTGCCAACCCGTCCTCAGGATAAATTCCATGTCAGAAAAGAAGATATTGAAGAGTTCCGCAGAGATATCTACCCATACTGGAAAGAGAAATCCATGGAAGAATGGATTAAAGAAGATTGTGGAGAAGAGATTTCCGATATAAGCAGAGTTGTCAAGATCAACCAGACAGACCATGCCCAGGGTCATATCTGTCCAGATGTCAGTCTGTGGCTTCATAAAGGCCCTGCCGGATTAAAAGAGGAAGCCGCTTCAGAGAAAGAAAAACATCCTGATAAAGCTGAATTCTATGAATGTATGGATATGGTACTCACTGGTGCTCAGGAGTTTATGTTACGCTACGCAGATCTTGTCAGGAAAATGGGAGAGAATTCTCCATATCAGAAAGATTTATTAAAGGTATCTGAAAACTGTACGTATCTTGCAAGTCACCCTGCCGCAACCTTCCATCAGGCAGTACAGTCCATCTGGTTCCTGTTTGTCATACTGCAGATGGAATCCAATGCCTCAAGCTTCTCTCCTGGCAGAATGGATACATATCTGTATCCATATCTGAAAGAAGATCTGGATGATAAAATCATTACCGAAGAAGATGCATTGGAAATACTGGAATGCCTGTGGCTGAAGTTCAATCAGATTGTCTATTTAAGAAATGCCGGCAGTGCCAGATACTTTGCAGGATTCCCGATTGGTTTCAACATTGCGGTTGGTGGTCTGGATGAAAATGGCAATGACTATGTCAACGAACTGTCGTTTCTTTGTCTCAGATGTCAGGAAGATCTTGGTCTTCCCCAGCCTAACTTATCTGTACGTTTGAATGAACATACATCTCATGAACTGATGCAGGCAGCTATTGAAGTTGTATCCAAAGGCAGCGGCATGCCGCAGTTCTTCAATGACAAAGCCATTGTAAAGACCATGCAGGAAGATCTTGGCATCTCTCAAAAGGATGCAAGAAACTATGCGATTGTCGGTTGTGTGGAATTAACAACCCAGGGTAATAACCTTGGCTGGAGTGATGCGGCCATGTTCAACTTATGCAAAGCACTGGAACTAGCCATGAATCATGGTAAAGATCTTCTCAATAACAAACAGATGTGCAAAGACAGGGGTGGTCTTGATACCTATCAGAGCTATGAAGAACTGGAGGCTGCTTTCAAATCCATCATTGATGAATACATTGATAAGATGATGAAAGTAGAAGTGGAAATAGAGAAAGCACATCAGAAATTCTTACCGACAGCTTTCTTATCCTGCGTCATCAATGACTGCATGGAAAAAGGTCTGGATGTCACGGCAGGTGGTGCCCACTATAATCTCAGCGGTATACAGATGATTCAGATCGCTAATGTCGCTGATTCACTTGCGGCTGTTAAAAAGCTTGTCTATGAGGAATATAAGCTTACTGGCAAAGAAGTATTATCTTCCATGCAGGATAATTTTGAAGGTCATGAAATTACCCGGGCAATGCTGCTGCACAAGGCTCCGAAGTATGGCAATGACATTCCTTATGTTGATGATATTGGTAAGAAATGGGCCTCTTACTTCCGCAATCGTATGAAAGATTATACCAACTACAGAGGCGGCCCATACCATACCGGTATGTATACCGTATCAGCACATGTCCCGATGGGCATGAATGTAGGAGCGTCTGCCGATGGCAGAAAGTCACAGGATCCACTTGCGGATGGCGGCTTATCTCCTGTCTATGGCAGAGATATCACCGGTCCTACAGCAGTATTGAAATCCGTTTCAAAACTGCCGGATTCCTGTACAACCAATGGCGGTCTTCTGAACATGAAGTTCCTTCCTTCATTCTTCTCTACCCGGTCCGGAAGAGACAAGTTTGAAATGTTCTTACGTACATTTGTAGATCTGGAAATACCGCATATCCAGTTCAATGTTGTAAACAGAGAAGATCTGTTAGATGCCAAGGCACATCCGGAAAGACATCGTTCTCTTACCATCCGGGTAGCCGGTTACACTGCTTACTTTGTGGAATTGGATGGAAAGCTTCAGGATGAGATCATTGCCCGCACAAGTTATGCAGGAATCTGAAAAGTTACTTGTATTTGATATCAAGAGATTTGCGGTCCATGATGGTGATGGCATTCGTACAACCGTATTCTTAAAAGGATGCGGATTACGGTGTGAATGGTGCCAGAATCCGGAAGGATTAGAGAAAAGAAGAGATGTTCTCTACTTAAGCAATACCTGCATTCATTGCGGATTATGCATGCAGAAAGCTCTTGATGGTCAGTTAACCTGGGATAGAGATCATCCGGTTGTCAATCATCACTATAAAGGCAGTCAGGATAACATTGTGGATGCCTGCCCTTCTGGTGCCCTGCATTATGACAGTACATGGTATACACCGGAAGAATTAATGGAAGAAATTCATAAGGATGAAGCATTCTTCAGACATGGCGGCGGGGTCACATTCTCAGGTGGTGAACCATTGCTTGCGGGTGATGCGTTAATCACAGTATTGAAACAATGTCAGAAAGAAGGTATTCATACAGCTGTTGAAACAGCTCTGTATGTGCCTGCTGAAACTGTAAAGAAAGCAGCACCTTATCTGAATCAGATGTATTGTGATATG
>CAZHUX010000095.1:0-4193 GCA_964535445.1 uncultured Galactobacillus sp.
CCGCATTAGTTATATTCGGTATCTGGGGTATCGTGCATTATGTCAAGTTACCGGTACATGGGGATTTATCATAGCAATCCTTATGATTGTGCTTGGAGTTATATGTACGATCAAACCATTACAGACTACCTACGCACTTGAAGTAGTTGTGTCTGCCGCATTAGTTATATTCGGTATCTGGGGTATCGTGCATTATGTCAAGTTACCGGTGATGTTAAGAAGTGGTGTAACTCTGGCATCCAGTATATTGAACATCATACTTGGCATCATGTTATTAACATCCCCTGCGGATGATGTTCTCACTACATTTGGATTCTTATTTGGATTAAGCATGATGATGAATGGCTTTGAACAAGTCACACAGACCGGTGCATTGCATGCATTCGGTATTATGGAAACCGGCTGGATAACATTCAGTGGTGTATTGAATATTATCTGCGGCATCGTACTTCTTGGCGCACCTGCGGCATCCGTATTTGCAGTAAGCTTCGTCATTGCATTCTATCTGTTAGTCGGCGGCATTACATTATTAGTTGCCTGCATTAAATCCAAGAATATTGAAGACTGATGAAAGCATATAAAAATGGTTCGTACAGCATTCAGCTGTATGAACCATTTTCTTTTTACTTATTTGTCAGATCTGCACCGAAGTACTTGTCAGAAAGCTTGGCTAATGTGCCATCATCTCTCATTTCCTTGAGTGCTTTATTGATAGCCTTACGCAGAGAATCGTTATCCTTGCCCTTCTTTAATGGAATTGCATATGGTGTAGCATCATCCATGACGGCTCTGATCTCAAGGTCTGTCTTACCGGTTGTCTTGAGATAATCCTGAACAGAAGTCTGGGCATTGACCATTGCGTCTACACTCTTGTTTTCAACAAGATCCATGCACTTGGTTAAATCATCAACACCTTCAACAGTTGCGCCATACTTTTCACCAATTGCTTCATAAGTAGAACCAATGGAGTTAGCAGTTGTCTTACCCTTCAGATCTTCAAAGGAATGAATATCCGTATTGTCTGTTCTTGTGACAAGAACGGTATGATCATAAGCATATGGATCAGAGAAGTCGAATGACTTCTTTCTGTCATCCGTGATATCAACACCATTGACGACAATATCATAAGTGCCAGTTGATAAGCCTGTTAACAGACCATCCCATGGGCCTTCGACAATATTTGCCTTAACGCCAAGCTTGTCGGCGATATTCTTTGCGACTTCTACATCATAGCCAACCAGCTTATCATCAGAATCATGATAAGAGAATGGCTGCCAGTCACCTTCCAGACCTACGGTGATCTCACCGGCATCCTTGATGCGGGCCAGATGGTCATCAGAAGATGATGCGGAAGCTGTAGAGCCTGATGCTGCTGCACCAGAAGATGAGCATCCTGCTAATGATAAGGAAAGCAGTGCTGCCAAAGTACCTGTAACTAATTTTTTCATAATTTTTACCCCTTGCCGCCAATGCGGTCTCTTTCTAATCGGAGGAATTCCCTCGTTCTTTCTTCTTTTGGATGATCAAAGAATTCCTTTGAAGGTCCTTCTTCAATAATCTTTCCACCTTCCATGAATATGACATGGTTGGAAACATCTCTTGCAAAACTCATCTCATGGGTTACGACAATCATCGTCATACCTTCCTGAGCAAGTCTGCGCATAACTTCCAGAACTTCACCAATCAGTTCCGGATCCAGTGCTGAAGTAGGTTCATCAAAATAGATGATGTCAGGATTTGTCGCAAGCGCTCTTGCGATCGCAACACGCTGCTGCTGTCCACCTGATAATTGAGAAGGATAGTAATCCGAACGGTCACTCATGCCAACTCTCTCCAGCATATCCATACCGATCTTGTTTGCCTTGTTTTTGTCCATCTTACGGGCTGTTGTAAGACCGAGTGTAACGTTCTGAAGTGCTGTTTTATTCGCAAATAAGTTGTAATTCTGGAACACAAAGCCGGTTTTTCTTCTTACCTGGGCAACATCTTTCTTTGATGTATGTGCCAGATCATATGTTTTTCCATCAAAGACCATTGTGCCGCTGTCAGCTGTTTCCAGAAAGTTAATACATCGAAGCAATGTCGTCTTACCGGAACCGGATGGTCCTAATATTGCCACAACATCACCTTTATTAACGGTGATATCTACGCCTTTCAATACTCCTAACTGATCGAAAGCCTTATGAATATCATGTATTTCTAATAATGCCATTCACTTACCCCCGATCTGCCATATAGTAGTTTAATTTCTTTTCTCCCCAATGCTGAATGCCGGTCAGCACGGTACAGAAAATCAGATAAACTACTGCAACTTCTATATACAATGGCAGAAACTGATATGTTCTGCCCGCAATTCTCTCAGTCTGCATAAACATCTCGGTAACCGTGATATTTGCGGCTAAAGATGTATCTTTAACAAGAGATATCAGGTTATTAAACAGAGAAGGGAAAGCACTTCTGAATGCCTGTGGAAGAACAACATGCCACATAATGGAAGCGTAGCTCATACCCACACAATATCCTGCCTCCATCTGTCCCACTGGAACACTTTCAATAGAACCACGTACTGTTTCAGCACAATAAGCTCCGGTATTCAATGAGAAAACGATGATAGCTGAGTTAATGGCACTGATTCTGATACCGACACTGGTTAATCCAAAGTATGTAATAAATAACTGTACCAGCATTGGTGTTCCACGGAATACCCAGATATAAAACCACACGATCTGTCTTAAAACAGGAACCTTTGCGTACTGAATCATGGCACACGCTACTGCAATAACCATTGCTATGGCGAAAGAAATAAGGGTTAAAGGAATTGTCACCTGAATGCCGGACATCAGCATCTTAGGAAATGACTGCACTAACAATTCCCATATATCACCAGCACTCATGTAATCTCCTCCTCATTAATTTAACTAAAAGAATAGTCTTATCCTGCAATGCATGCAATTCATATGCCCGGATTTTTTATAACCTCCTTCAATTTCTCTTAGAATATTGAAAAATATGTATGCATGCTAATGCGTATAAGTTATGCCTATATATAGATAAAGATTATTAACATGTTCACAACTATAGCTATTTTTATTGTTTTACATGCAAAAAATCTAATAGGCCATCTAAGACACACTGTACATTATGACGTACAGTAGAATCCGGAATTCTGAATATGATTATTTCAAAAGGAAGAAATCTATATGTCTATTATTACAAGAAAACCTAAAAGCTTTCTATGATTGAATTCACCCATAAATATGTCAATAATGATGACACATGTCGCAAATTTTTTGATGCGGTATATTCTGAAGGATGAATCAGTGTTAACCTCTGTCCCCCATCGCCGATAGGAATAATGTTTGACAATGTGATGATTGAGGCTTCCAACAATACCTGTTTGCAGAAAAGATCTTTCAGAATAACAAACTTGAACTGTACAGACTTCTTGGTTTGTTTCGCTTTTTCTCTTCTAATAAAGGAATTAGTGGAATCGAGATGAGCTGCGCTTTAGATGTAAACTACATGGCTACGTTATTGATTTAATGGGAATGCAGAGTCCTAATGACTTTTTCTGTATGATTTAAAACTGGATTCCATGTTTGATACGGCTTATCTCACATATTAGATCTGCATCTAGCCCCCTGAAAAAACGGAAATGGAACCAAAAGCAGTCATTTATAGCAAAGGAGGAGAAAACGGATATCCGCATTACATCGAAGTATATCCAGTACCAGAGGATAACAGTGAGATAACAGATAAGTTCTTGAGCAAATCAATGGTTCTATAAAAAGACAGAATTACAGTTGATAATTAGAAGATCGACTATCTGAAAAGGAACAGATCACTGGAATTTACCATGGTGCATGTAAGAGAGATCTTCCATTGTTTTTGAAAAACAAGAATACAGAATCAATCACACATATGTTGGAAAAGGCTTAATAGCAAAGATACATAAGTATATTTATCTATTATTGCCAGTTCCGAAAAGGCAATTATCAGATCACTGGACTTAGCCAAAGTTTATTTCACACTTAGCTGTGTTTAACATGTATCTGATGATTTATTAGACTAAAATAAGTGGAATCACCATGTTAATTAATTGATTTGAATATCCAGCTTTAAAACATGTATCAAAAGTCCTAATTCTTTTATGATCTTGGCAGATATCATTATTTTGGCAATTGGTTTAGTAC
>CAZHUX010000096.1:0-4168 GCA_964535445.1 uncultured Galactobacillus sp.
GGATGAAGAGATAGGCTGGCATGTGGACAATGAACCATATAAAGATGATGAATACAGAGTCATTAAATATGGTGAATCTGTCATGAATGCCCCTGGTACATGTATCTCTCATGGTAAAGTCAGAAAGATACGGGCATGGAAGTCTCCTGTATATGAAGGTGACAAGATAGTCGGACTTGTCGGATATTTCATCGATGTAACGGATCAGAAAGACAGTACCGGCAGAGCTTCCGGTGCCTTTACAGATTCCCTGACGGGTTTACTGGACACGCATGGTCTGATTATGGAATGGGGCGACTATGTACAGTCATATAATAAATATCACAGGGATTTCGGTATTATTACGGTAAATATAGCAGACTTCCATGGTATGAGTGTCACCTATGGTTTTGAAAAGACAGATCATATACTGATCAAGGTGGCAGAAACATTAAAAAGAGTAGCTGGTGTGAACAGTACGATTGCCAGGTGTGCCACTGATAAGTTTATTATTCTGCATCAATTCCATGATGAGGGAGAAATCTCTCTTCTGCGTACAAAGATAGCCCGTGCCATTGCCAGAATTGAAGACTATGATATTGATGATTTCGGAATCACAATGGATACACAGATATATTCCGATATACCTGAAAAGAAGAAAAAGAATTACCTGGCAGATTACTTATCTGCAGGAAAAGAATGATCATGCATAAGCATGATCATTTTAGATATACATATGCTGGTGTACAATACATATATGCAGAAAGTATTAGTTATCGGATCAACCGTATGTGATATTACGTTATATATGGATCATATTCCTTCTTTGGAAGAAGATATCAATCTGAAGAGTCAGAAGATGTCTGTAGGCGGATGTGCATGGAATGTCGCAAATATGTTAAGACTGTGCAGTGTTCCGTATCAGTTGTTTTCACCTGCAGGTACTGGTATCTATGGTGACTTTGTAAGAGCTGCCATGGAGGAGAAAGAAATTAAACCGGCCTTTGACAGTCTGGAAGCCAATGGGGCCTGTTATTGTCTGGTAGACGCAGAAGGCAATCGTACATTTATGGCATTACATGGGGCAGAATATCATATCTATAAGAAGGAATTAGATAAGATTGATATGCATGATACTGCATATATCTATGTATGTGGTCTGGAGATAGAAGAGACAACCGGCAATGATATTATTTCCTTTCTGGAAGAGCATAAGGATAAGAAGATCTGTTTTGCACCAGGTGCCAGAGTCAGGTATATTGATGAAGAAAAAATGAAGCGTATGCTTGCTTTAAATCCATTACTGCATCTGAATCGAAGAGAAGCAGGTACTTTGTTAAAAGATTCTTCATTAACTACAGAAGATATGGCTTTATCCTTATATCATCTGACACATGAAGATGTTGTGATAACAGATGGTGCGAAGGATACGGTGATTACAGAAGATGGTATTGTGAAAACCATTCCTGCTGTTAAGGCAGAAGTAAAAGATGGCAATGGGGCAGGAGATTGTCATATCGGATCTGTATTAGCTTATCTTTCGAAAGGGTATACTCTTTCAAAAGCTGTCTCTATGGCAAATTATTATGCATCTGTGGAAACAACATACAGTGGTTCTGTTATACCAGATGCGGAGTTTCGTAAACTGAAGGGTATTGAATGAAGAAGTATATATTACTAATTACCGGTATGATCATGGGACTCATAACTGTATTCTGTGCCGTGCTTCTCAGTATTGCCTTAATGGATCAGAGTATTCTGCATATGATGTACGGGGAATGGATCATACCTGTATTGATTATTGCCATTACAGTATTATTAACCGGATTACATTATTGTAATGATGTCTATGATTTTGAAAATGGTTTTGCGGGTTTTCATCAGGGATTAAACAGATGGATTAAACATACTGTATTTGCGTCAGGTATAGCTGTATATATAACTGCTGCAGCTATGGTTATATACCATACCAGGAATATATCTCTTTTATCTGGTACTCAAAAGGCAACACTGGTTATATCTGCTCTTGCGGCAGTCATTGCCATATATTTCTACTTACATCAATATATGACATTAACCAACCGTAAGATACGGATTCAGTCTTTAATCAGGAAACATGTCAGATATAAAAAGAGAAGATATACATTAGTAGCCAGAGAAGTCAATGAAATAGATCAGAAGGATACTATGCTTATCAAAGGTATGATTCATGGAACCATTCATATCCGTGATCATGTCCATATATTGTTTCCGGGACAGGAAGAAAGAAAGTCTGATGTGACCGGTTTAAAGGTAGATGGTAAGAAAGTCAGAAAAGCAACGGATACGGAAGTATCCGTATATCTGTATGTACCGGATGATGATCCTCTGATTGAAAAGTATTCGGTCATTACGGATATAGAACCGGCTTTTGAAAAGACCGAAGTCAATGATACAGAGAATCCTTTATTATCTGCCTATATCATGGATTATCAGGATTTTATTCTGGATCGTGTATTTCAGAGCTTACTGATATGGTCCATCTGTCATGGACAGTATCTTGTGCCGGGAAGGGTATTGGATCCTGATTCTCATAAAGGGGATATGATGGATCCTCTGCAGGAGACAACAAGGGTAGGATTTCCTTCGGTAATGACAAGTTATAAGCCTGGTAAGCCGATTGTGGCAGCTTTCAGTGACTGGTATGCATTATCAAAGTGGCCTTTGATGGTTAATGATCCTATGGGAGTCACTGTTGTCAGAGACTTTCCGGAAATGATGGATTTAATGCATAAGGGATATGAAGGAATTGTCATAGATCCGTTTGGGCCCAAGCCTTTCTTTTTATCAAAGGAATTTGCGGAAAGTATTACGAAAACAGAAGGATATCAGGAAGATGTTCTGCATCATAAGAATGAGGATGATACGTTATGAAACTGGGACTTGTACAGATGGCAATGAAGCCTGGCATGGATGAGAACTATCATCAGGCATTGGAATTCATGGATCAGACAATCGGTACGGATCTTCTTGTTTTTCCAAGATTACAGTTAAATCCATTCTTTCCAAGAGTACATGGTCTGAATGCGGATGTTGCCTTAAGCCGTACTAATGACACCATGCTTAACAGTTTTGCCTATCAGGCAAGAAAGAGACGTACCATTTTATGCCCGAATGTATATCTGTTACAGGATGGGCATAAATATAATGCATCTTTATGGTTTGATAAGAATGGTGTCATGCATGAGGCAAGTTATCTTGTACATGTGCAGGATCAGAGACACTTTCATGAAAAGGAATACTTTGAACCTTCTCCTGATGGATTTGTTGTGCATGAAACACAATATGGAAAGATTGGTGTTGTTATTGGCTGTGACAGGCATTTTCCTGAATCTGTGCGCACGTGTGCCTTAAAAGGAGCACAGTTAGTAGTAGTCCCTGCCGCAAATGCCATGGATGAAGATATTGAACTGTATGAATGGGAATTAAGAAGCCAGGCGTATGAAAATGGTATCTTCATTGCGATGGTGAACCGCTGCGGAACAGAAGGAAAAATGGAATTTGCGGGTGGTTCCTTTGTGGCTGGACCAGATGGCAGTGTAATCATCCAGGCAGATAATATTCCGCAGATTATTACCTGTGATATAGATTTAAAGCAGGTCAATGATTTCAGGCAGAAAAAAGATTATTTAAGTATGAGAAGGCCGGAACTGTATCATGAATGAATTAAATGTATGTGTATATGATTCTCTTCAGGAAGATGAAAAGAAGATTCGTGAAGATGTGTTTGTAAAGGAACAGGGATTTCATGATGAGTTTGATGAGCAGGACAGGCATTGTCTCCATATGATTCTCTATAAGAATACGATCCCGGCTGGTGTATGCCGTTTTTTTCCTGATAACAATGATTCTGATACATGGATTATCGGCAGAGTCTGTGTTGTTAAAGAATACCGGAAAGATCATCTTGGATCTGTACTTTTAAAGTATGCGGAAGAAGAAATCCGTAAGCGCGGTGGTAAGAAGATACGCCTGGGAGCACAGGAGAGGGCATCAGCTTTCTATATCAAAAACGGGTATCATCTTACAAATGAAAGGTATATGGATGAATACTGCCCGCATGTGATGATGGAAAAGAATATCTGATGATAACAGAACAGGCTCATCTTCTCTAAGGGGATGAGCTTTTATGAATAAGTTCTTAAACTTT
>CAZHUX010000097.1:0-4103 GCA_964535445.1 uncultured Galactobacillus sp.
ATCGAGCTCGTTGCCAGGTAACTCGAGGAGCTGCTTACAGCTCCTCCCTTTTTTTGTTTTATTGAGATTCGTATATAATATTGTGGTATGAAAGATAAAGAGAACAGATCCTTCAATCATAAGCTTTATATTATATTTACACTTTGTGCGGTTATTGTCGCAGGATTGGTATATCTGATCGGCAGCGGCAGTACTGTAAAGCTTGAAAATATCATGAAGCCGGAAAGTACTTCTGATTCAGTCACGGTACATACACCTGTTCCTTATGTAACACCTTCTGTTGTTCCTGAGGAAACACCTGAACCAACTGAGACTCCGGTAGATGTAACGAGTGATGATTCCATATATAGGATTGTCAATAAAACACATCCGATTAGCCCTGATTATGTACCTTCTGATCTGGTACAGCCGGATGTACCTTCCAATGAAACACAGTTATTAAGGCAGGAAGCCGCTTCATCCTTAGAACAGATGTTTCAGGCTGCATCTGATGCAGGCATATCTCTTTACCTGATTTCCGGATATCGTGATTATCAGCTTCAGGCATCGTTATATAACACATATGTTGCGACCATGGGCAGTGATCAGGCAGAAAGAATAGATGATCATCCTGGCGCATCTGAGCATCAGATCGGACTTGCGGCAGATCTTGGTACAACGGATCATGTGTGTGAATTGGGTGGCTGTTTCAGCACTACTCAGGCATATCAGTGGCTTATAGATAATTCCTATCGGTATGGCTGGATTCTGCGCTATCCTGATGGTAAGGAAGATGTTACTGGTATTATGTATTCCCCATGGAATTTCCGCTATGTTGGTGTAGAAGAAGCACAGAAGCTCTATCAGTCCGGCCTGACCATGGAAGAATACTACAATTTACAGTAAAGTTTCTGTTTATGTACATGCATTCATGTTGAAGTTTCATTCTTTTGTTGTAAAATATCTGCATTATCAAACGATATAGCATAGGAGATCAGAATGAAACCTGACAACGAGAATATCATGGTAATGGCCAATATGATGATAGTTTATCGAAAAGAATGGAACTCCATCAAGAAAAGGCTGAATCAAATGAATATTACATATATGATGGCTAACGTATGTGGTGTGGTATGGTTTTCTCCCGGAATTTCACAGGATGGAGTTGCCCAGACTCTGATTATAGATAAGAGCTCTGTCGCAAAGATCATTTCAAAGGCTCAGAAGGAAAAACTTATCCGTCGTAAGGTAAACGAGAAGGATAAGCGCAGTTATCATTTATACCTGACAGATAAAGGCAATAAAGTTATGCAGGAAATCATCAATGTTATTGACGAATGGGAAAAGGAAGTATGCAAGAATATCAGTGATGAAGAAATGACAGCTTTTAAATCTGTATTAACCAAGATTGAAAAGGGGCTCAGTAATCATTCAGATATTCTTCCGAATTCGTAAAATATCTGTTTTTTCAAGCTTTTTAACGATACAATAGTCGTTGAGAAGGAGTGAATTATGGCAAAGACAATTGTAATGTTCTGTTCTACCGGGGTATCTACTGCATTGCTTGTGAATAAGATGAAACAGGCCGCAGAAGATATGAACGTTGATTATAATATTGAAGCATATGCATTGAATGAGGCAGATAAGCATGCGCCTGAGGCAGATGTCATTCTGGTTGGACCACAGGTAAGATTTGCATTGGAGAAACTTCGCAAGACGTATCCGGATACACCTGTAGAGGCTATCGATGTCAAGGATTACGGTATGATGAACGGCAAGGCAGTTATCGAACAGGCCGAAAAGCTGATGCATTCTCATGAATGATAACCAGCAGAAAGCATTTCAGATTATCTCTTCAGCAGGATCTGCACGCTCCTGCTTTATTAACGCCATGGATGTATATGAAGATCATCCTGAGGAAGCAGATAAACTGTTAGAAGAAGGTCACAGACAGTTTCATGAAGCCCATGAGATTCATGCCCGTATGATTCAAAGCTATGCCAAAGGTGAAAATGTAGAAATGGATCTGCTTATGGTACATGCGGAAGACCAGCTGATGGCAGCTGAACAATTCAGCATTATCTGTGAAAAATATATGCATTTATATGACAAGATAAAGGATTCCTGAAACGGGAATCTTTTTGGTATGAATGGTGTATTGTGGTATCATTAATGGACATGGGAGGCTGAACATGGATATCGAAGCTTTACAGAAGCATGCAAAGAACATCCGCATCAATATCATTAAGGAAGTATCTGCGGCACAATCCGGTCATCCGGGAGGATCCTTAGGTGCGGCAGACATCGTCACTGTTTTATATTTTGATATTATGGATTTTACAAAGGAAAATGCCGGATCACTTGACAGAGACCGTTTTGTATTATCCAAGGGACATGCATCTCCTCTTCTTTATGCAGTATTAGCTGAAAAAGGAGTTATCTCTGAAGACGAATTACTCACTTTCAGAAAATGGGGTACCAGGTTACAGGGACATCCGGATATCAATGAACTGGATGGTATAGATATGTCTACCGGTTCTCTTGGACAGGGAATCAGTGCTGCTGTAGGAGAAGCTATTGCGAATAAACTGGATCATAACAATCATCGTATCTATGCCCTGTTAGGTGATGGTGAATGTGAAGAAGGACAGGTATGGGAAGCTGCGATGTCAGCGGCTCACTATAAGCTGGATAATCTTTGTGCCATTGTGGATGATAATGGTCTGCAGATAGATGGCAGAACAGAAGATGTTATCGGACCAGAACCATTAGATGAAAAGTTCAGAGCATTTGGATGGCATGTGATTAATGTAGATGGACATGACTATGAAGCTTTGGATCATGCTTTCAGGGAAGCAATGACAATTAAAGGTAAACCAACCTGCCTGATTGCCAAGACAATCAAAGGTAAGGGTGTTTCCTTCATGGAAAACCAGGCAGGATGGCATGGCAAGGCTCCTGATGCCGAGCTGACTGCAGTCGCATTAAAAGATCTGGAGGATAACTGAAATGGCTAAGGCAACAAGAGAAGCATATGGTGAAGAAATATCAAAGCTGATTCAGCAGAACCCAAAGATTGTTGTTTTAGATGCAGACCTGGCTGGAAGTACACACAGTGCCGAGGCAAAGAAAGTATGCCCTGAAAGATTCTTTGATATGGGTATTGCGGAAGCTAATATGATTGGTGTTTCCGCAGGTTTAGCTGCCAGCGGCTATATTCCGTTTGCGTCTTCCTTTGCGATGTTCTGTACAGGACGTGTTTGGGAACAGATCCGCAACAGTGTTGCGTATCCACACCTGAATGTAAAGATTGTCGGCTCCCATTCCGGTATTACCGTAGGTGAAGATGGTGTTACTCATCAGGCTATTGAAGATATTGCGATTATGCGTGATATCACAGGATTAGAAGTATACGCTCCATGTGATCAATGGGAGACAAAGGCTGTCATAGATTATGTAGCTTCGACAAAGAATCCTTGTTATGTTCGTCTTGGCCGTTCCAAGGTAGAAGATGTCTTTGATGAAAACAAGAAGTTCGATGTCACAAAGATCAATGTACTTCATAAAGGAACATCAAAGGTTGTATTGTTTGCGACAGGATTGATGGTACAGAGTTCCCTTGCGGCTTCAGAGATCCTGAAGAAGGCTGGCTATGATGTCACTATCGTTGATGTATGTGCGATCAAGCCGGTAGATGAAGATGGCATTGCACAGTTACTTGCGGAAAATGATGACATCTTCACCGTTGAAGAACATTCTGTGACAGGGGGACTTGGATCACTGATATGTGAAGTTGCCTGTGACACGGTACCTAAGAAAGTACACCGTATTGGTATGAGAGGCTTTGGTCAGAGTGCTGACTGGAAGACACTTCTTCATAACTATAAGCTGGATGGTGAAGGTGTTGCGGCACAGGTGCTGGATGTTCTGAATAATAAGTAATGAAGGCTGCTGTATGAAACTACAGCAGTTTTTTTATGCCTGCATAAAGAGAATATGAAATTTATTTAATTATTTTTGAGGAATTTGCCTTTTTTCTGCATATATATGAATAGAAAGAGAGGAAAATATGAAAAAGAATCAAACATTAAGCCATCCATATGACCTGGCTTTTAAACAAGGCC
>CAZHUX010000098.1:0-4072 GCA_964535445.1 uncultured Galactobacillus sp.
GATATATCCCGTAGACTATGGACATCTGGATGATATTACCGGTTCTGGTGAAAAGGGTGTTTCGGTTTATCTTGGCAGCGGCAGCCGTCATCAGGTAACCGGTCTGATTATCGCAGCTGACATTCTTGCCAAAGAACTGGATGTCAAGATCCTTGCCGGATGCACGGATGAAGAAACAGATGAAGTACTGCATTTTCTGAATCAGACAGATTTCCAGAAGACCGTATTCATTAACCGTGGTCATGAGATTCCGGGCTGGGGCATCTCTGACAGTTAAGGATCATGTCAGAGAATGATTCTTTACAGAATACATTCATCCATGTCATGAAGAAACAGGGATATGATGAAGATTTTGCATACGCAATTGCTGCTATGTTAAAAACAGATAAGTCTTTGAAACGTATGCTGTCATATCTGAAACAGGCAGGGAATGTATCCGAAGAAGATATAGCAGATGAAGCATTGGCGATTCTTTCTGACCGCAATGCCTGGATCCAAAAGAAAAAGGCCGAATACTACAACAGCAGATACAATGATCTGCTGCTGCATGGCCTTGATGACAAAGAGAATTAGTTCTGATCAGGTTCTCCCTTGAAATCAAGGGAGAAATCTTTTTTATTATGGTGACGAATCAGTCTTCCTGCTTTATAGACTGCTTTTCCATACAGTTCCGGCACACTTTCATTGATCATTGTATGCGGTGACCATGGAACCATATAGGATTTGTGATCCAGATTGATAATCTTTCCCGGTTTTGTATCATAGAGCATCATACCGGTTAAGAAATGACTTCCCATGATGTTTTCAACCTTATAGATAGCATCGTGTGTACTCTTGCGGGGACGAATCCATTTTGTCCATATATAGACTTCCTGAATGCCGTGATAAATACGGGAGGCAGTTATATCCAGATGGAATACCTTATGAAACATACGATGATACATTTCCGCAAGTTTCCTGCCTTCTTCTTCATTTACACGAAGATACTTATAAACATCATAATCCTGTATCAGACGTCCACGCTGATGGAGCATCCATACATCGATTTCACTTTCAAGTGAGACATGAACGACACCATTGCTCTGACCGCTCTGTTCATACGTGCAGATATCTTCACTGACGGCATAAATCAGCGGATGCATAACAGAATCCAGGGCATAATGGCAGAGATACCCGAGAAAATAACTGGTTAAATCCGCATCATCTGCCGCATAAGTTTCAAAGTAATGAATTACCGGCCATACCTTTTTCTCATGCATCAGATTACCGTATTTATGCAGACTGCCCGGTAATACACTGGCATGGGAGAAGAAAAGTATATCCGGTCCCTGACTGCCTAACCAGAACATCCGCATATTGCGGATTCTTTTCTTTAATGCAGGAAATGTACGGAGTACATCCTTGGCAAATTCGACATGTGTTGTTGCGGCTGGCATCAGGCTGTCTGCTCCTGTATTTTCTTCATCTTTTCAGCTAATCCCTTAACTTTCTTTAATGGCAGGGAACATACTGCAACTCTGATACCGTGATTCACTTCAACCGTATAAATATGTTCTTTCATTAAAGCGTCATGATAACGGGAACGTCTTTCATTATCATCCATTTTCAAAGTAACAAAGAAACCTTCTTTGTATGGATAATATTCCAATCCACAAGCATTCGCTTCATTGATAAAAAGGGAAGCTCTTTCATGAATCAGATCAATGAACTTCTGTTTTTCAGCCATAAACCTGTCACGGTCATGATTGACAATCCAGACAAAGTTAACCATGGCGGCATTAGGAATATTAGACCAGGTAGCACGCGCTTTCTTTTCCATGACGATTTCCGTGTCTCTGACATCTTCCTGGTTCTTGGCAATAATGACGGCTGCCCCACAACGCAGGCCATAGGATGTCAATGTCTTCGAGCAGGAGAAAGCAACGAGAATCATAACCTGATCGGAAATATCATTCCATGTTTCCATATACTTTCTGCTCTGGGCAAGATTGTTGGAATAGTCAATATAGGCAATATCATCAATGATAATAAACGGTACTTTCTTTGAAACCTCATTCGCAAATGCAATCAGTTCCTTCCATTCTTCAATAGTCATGGAATAGCCGGTTGGATTATGACAAGGATCATTGACGACAAGAACAATGCGGTCCTGAGTCTTTAATACTTCATTGACAGTATCCTTGATAGACTGAAGGTTCAGATGATCACCATCAAACATGCTATATCTGACATAGTTGATGTTATTCTCATGAGCCATAAGGGTATAGCTTCCCCAGGCGATGTCAGGAAGAATAACAGTTTCTCCCTGATCCAGGAAGGTTGTGATAGCCATGGAATCAGCACCTGATCCACCAGGTGTCGCAATAACAGAATGATTCAGACCTTTTAAGTCAGCACCCTGTGTAACCCAGTTCCATACACTTTCACGATAATCCGGATTGCCGCGGAAGCTTGCGGCATAGGCAGCCTTGGTACGATGATCAATGGCATCATAATGATTGAATACTTCATCCAGTGCGACTAACTGTCCGTTTTCATCATACAGGGAACCGATTGTCGCATCGGTAACGGCATCTTCTCCATTCTTCTTTTTATCTTCCTGTGCTTTTGAAACGATCGCAAATACAGTATCTACGATAGGGGTGTGATCAGCGCTTTTTCTGACAAATGACATAATGTTCAGCTCCTTTGATTTATTCTTTAAAAAGATATGTGCCAATGCGGACCATGGTACTTCCGCATTTCACCGCAATCGGATAATCTGCACTCATTCCGGCAGAAAATGTATGCATGTATTCTGTTCCATATTTCTGCTGAAGTGTTTCAAACAGGTCATGACCATGATGGAATACTTCCGCGATTCTTTCTTTATCATCTGTATGCGGACCCATAACCATAATGCCGTCTATATGGATATGAGGCATCTTCATAACTGCATCGATAAACGGAATCGCGTCACTTTCAGATAATCCGGTTTTATGCGTATCTTCTTCGGCTAGATGAAATTCTACTAATACATGCTGGATTTTATTAATACGGGCAGCTTCTTTTTCAATAACCTGAGCCAGTTTCAGATTGTCCAGAGACTGGATGCAGTCTGTATACGGAATCACTTCCCTGACTTTGTTTCTCTGCAGATGACCGATAAACTGCCAGCGCACATCTTCAGGAAGATGATCTACCTTGGATAAGAGCTCCTGGGCATGGTTCTCACCAAAGATGCGTTCTCCCGCGTCATAGTAAGACTGGATTTCCTCAATGCTTCTTTTCTTTGTGACAACACATAAATCAATATTACCGATAATCTTTTTTACGGTTTCATAATGTTCTTTGATCATGCTGAAATTATAGCACCATGCTGGCATAGCAGAATTACTTAAGTGTGATTTTATTCTGAAAAGGTATCAGTTTTTTCTTGGAAAGAACAGGTATCAGTAAATTGAACACAACAACAAGTATGGTTATCTCAAAAGGAAGAAGAACAGTATTTTTGACAATGCTTACCGAAGCATAGTAAATAAATGCCTTGTCATACAGAATGGAACTCCATAAGGAACCCATGCATACATTTATCAGATAGTTATTGCATATCTTGGCTGCCCCGATACGGGTAACCGTAATCTTTTTCTGATATAAAAACAAAGCATAGATCAGTTCACCAGCCATGGCAGTTAATGTATATCCGGGAAAATAAGCACCATCCGGAAAAATGATAAAGCTTAAGGTATCTGTTACCGCACCACTGACCATACCGCAGACCGGTCCGGTGATGGATGCTTCCAAGGCAACAATGATGAAAGTGATGGAAATACGCAGGTTTTCACCTACAGGTATGCGGATTAATCCGACGACAATCTTCATCGCAATAAATACTGCAATAAGGGAAAGATACCGGATATCATGCAGATGGGATAAAGAACTTTTCCAGATAGAATTTCTTTTTGCCATGGGTTAAGAATAAACTGAATCAGAATCCAACTCAAGCAGTATGTTACAATTATGGCTATGACAATATTAAATCCTGACTTTGACAGTTGATATACAAAGAAAATATCGAATGAAAGCATAAATA
>CAZHUX010000099.1:0-3997 GCA_964535445.1 uncultured Galactobacillus sp.
TAATTACCTACTACCTTTTCAACTGCATTCACAGAGATAAATGCCTTTGGATCAGCTTTCTTGATGACTTTAATTACATCATTCGCCTGATAACTGTTAATTGTAGTTAAGAGAAGACAATGCTGTTCATGACTGTACTGTCCTTCACACTGTACTTTTGTAATACCATGACGGATGTCATTAAAGATTGCATCAGATACTTCATCAGGATGATCTGTGACAATCTGCAGTCTTGAGATCTTGTATCTTTGATGCATGGTATTCACTACCTGGGTAGAGACAAACTGGAAGATGATGGAGTAAAGACAGGTTGTCCAGCCATATTTGAAACCAGCAATGATCAGAACACATGCATTCACAACCATGATGTAATTCCAGGTTGGTCTGCCTAATCTGTTCGCAAGGTCTATCGCAATAAAGTCGGTACCGCCAGATGAGGCATTATGCCGTAAGGCAAGGCCCATCGCAAAACCATTGATCAATCCTCCGAAGATACTGATTAACAGTAATTCATGGGTTACCTGGGATACCGGGATAATTGCGGTAAAGATGGAAGTTAATGTAAACCATAAGAAAGAATATAGGACAAACTTATGACCTAATCTTTTCCAGATAAATACGGTTGTTATGGCATTTAAAATAAAGTAAATAATTGAGAATGAAATATCGACATTCAATGCATCTGTCAAGACCAGAGAAAGCAGTCTTGAAATACCGGCATAACCACCCGGAAACAGGTTTCCTGCCTTAACGAAGGTATTCATTCCGATAGAATAAATCAGAGCTGAAACAATAATAGCAGCTATTCTGCCAATGTCTTTTTTAGTAAAGACAATCTTCTCTTCCTGAGTTTTTTTCATGTACTTTGAGTGTATCACAGTTTTCATTCATTAACGATATTGACTTTTCATATGATGCAATATAGAGAGATACTCTTCACAACGTTTCATCTGAAGCTTTATGGTTCTTAAGGATGCAGGGATATTCATGGAAATGCCCTTATCAAAAAGAATATCCGTATGATCTGTTTCACCACTAACATGCACAATTGAATTGTAATGAATCCATATACAGTCTTTTGCATGCATGGATATGATTGGAAAATACAGATCCTGACTGATCTCGGAAACCATTACGGCAGACTTCTGAGAAGTATGGGTTATATAACGGAATGCATCAATTCTTCCCTGTAAGGAAGAACCATGCATCAGACACATGCTTTCCAGATACTGTAAAGCACTGCTTTCTTCATATACTAATGAACGATCATCGAATGCCAGTTCACATGTATCATCATGGTTATAGATTACTAATGGGAGCTTCATAACCCGCAGCACTTATCGGTACAGCCTTCCTTTTCTTCTGCACACAATATATCCAATGCCCTTGTATCAATCGCAAAACCTTCAATTGCGACAAGTGCATCCCCATCGAGTTCCTGTACACCCACAACTGTTCTTGCCGGATATGGCTTTTTAAAATATCCTGCATAAACTGTATCCATCTCTTTTAAATCATCCATGTTCTTAAGATAAACCGTTGTATGAAGAACATAGGAAAGATCAATACCTGCTTCTTTTAATAATGCATTCATGTTTTCAAGACATTGTTTTGTTTCATCCTGAATGGTATGACCTACTGCATGCGAAGAACTTAAAGGAAGCTGGGCAGAGATATATATAAAGTCTCCTGCTTTAATTGCAGGAGAATATGGTTCATTTAATACAGGTGACAATTTGGAACGTATTGCGTTATGAATCATAGTAAAACTCCTTAACCATAATAAGGGCCGTCCTGATCCTCTTCTGAATCAGAAGCATCTTCCAGATCTTCATAAAGACTGAAATAATGTTCTTCCCTGCGTTTAACAGTATCCGCATGATGACGGTCAGAAACAACAAAAAGAAGCCAGAGTCCTATGATTACAAAAACAATCATAACGATTAATGAAATCATATCATTGATATCTTCCAGCATCTTTTCTTCCCTTTCTATTTATGATTATAGGATTATTGATTTTTCTGTCTATGTATTTGCTCAAGGTAATCTGCACCCTTGATGACTTCGGTTTTGGAAAGGCCCGGATAATCCAGTTGTCTTAATACTTCATACATGCATAAAGCCACACAATTGGATAAGTTGAGGCTTCTCGCATCTGCCTTCATCGGAATACGGATGCAGTGATCGAGATTCTGATACAGGATCTCTTTATCTATGCCTGTACTTTCCTTGCCGAATACAACATAGATATCCCTGCCATCTTCATAATCCTTATGATAATCAAACTGATCCGGTGTCTTGTTTCCATAGCGGGTAACATAATAGAAAGCCGCATCTTCTCTTCCCTTCATGAAAGATTCCCAGTCATGATGAATGGTAAAGACCAGTTTATCCCTATAATCCATACCGGCTCTGCGCAAATGGGCATCATCCATATAGAATCCCAAAGGTTCAATAAGATGCAGGTGCATGCCGAATGCTTCGCATGTACGCATGATATTGCCTGTATTGGCAGGTATTTCCGGCTCATATAAAACAACATGTATCATGCCTTTGCCTTCTTTCTCTGTAATAAGAACATCACAAGTTCAATCAGTACAAGTACGGCACCATAGATAGCAATAATCAAAAGTACAAGATCTGAGAAGAATGTTTCCGGAAACATGTTAATCATGATGGAAGTATTCGGATCCAGGATAAACAGATCATTATCAAAGAAGAGATAATGGAAATCCATCCAGAAATCATAGAAGTCAGCGACTGCCCAGATCAGAATAAAGCCTACAAAGATACCGATAAAGCATAGAGCATAATGGTAGCCTGAACGGAACGTGCTGATACTGTTATGTCCCCTGTTCAATGCATAAGCTATTATTAATATACCTGCCCCGCCGATTAACAGGATCCATCTGGCAAGAGAGGCATGCTGGTAAAGAGCCTTTACATCCTTCATATGGAGTGTTTCTCTTTCATTGAATACTTCTCTTTCATAACCTGAGACCTTTGCCTCAACTTTGATATCATCCCGCTTGTCTTTCAGATAATCCAGCAATGTATCTGTAGCCTTCATCAGGTCATCGTCTGACATACCGATCACTTCTGCCTGATTCCCCTTGTCATATTCATAGAAATAGAAGTTTCTGTTCATGGCGGTAGAGAATATGACATGCAGAAGAATGCCGATTAATAATGCCAGCCAGCCGATGGTGATGAGTACTTTAGTTTTCCTGACCATGGAGCCAGTCCTCTAACTTGCGGATTGCCTTGCCTCTATGGGAAATAGAGTTCTTTTCTTCTTTTGTCATCTCTGCCATGGTTTTATGGAATGGCGGATAGTAGACAATCGGATCATAGCCGAAGCCATTATTTCCGGCTGGCTTATAGGCTATTTCACATTCTACGGTATCTTCAAATACAACCGGTTCTTTATCCACTCTTGTAATGGCAATGGCACAGACATATCTGCATCTTCTGTCTGTCTTGTCTTTCATAAGTTCCAGAACCTTCTGGTTCTTGATGTCATATGGAGTATCATGACCTAACCATCTTGCACTATGAACACCAGGCTTGTTATCAAAGGCTTCTATTTCAAGACCGGAATCATCTGCGATAGCCATGATATGAAAGTGATCTGTGACAGCCTGTGCCTTCAGGATGGCATTATCATGGAATGTTGTTCCAGTCTCTTCTGTTTCAGGCATAGGCGGTAAATCTTTTAATGCCTTTACACTATAGCCTAATGGTTCCAGCATCTCTTTGAATTCTCTGATTTTACCTTCATTGCCAGAAGCGACAACGATTGTTTTTTCTTCACTCATTACAAAGTATCTCCCTTCAGATATTCATGCATATCTTCACTTAGAAATTCATGAATGTTCCTGTTAAGTGTATCAGAAATATGCGATATTCTTACAGAATCTTTCACGAACGGATCGATCCAGCGTTTCTTTACCTGAATGGAAATACTTCCCTCTTCATATGCTTCACAAATAAATAC
>CAZHUX010000100.1:0-3983 GCA_964535445.1 uncultured Galactobacillus sp.
CTTTTTTATATTTTCCAAGTTTTTTATATGAATAATCTATATGAATTACTTTACCACCAAGTTGTTTTACTTCTTTTTCGTAAAATCCTACACTGCTTCCATAAACTAAATAATGAAATTCAAAAATATTTCTATCAATATAGCGATACAAGTTCATAGCTACTGTCTCTGCGCCGCCGATGTGTAAACTTCCTACCACTTGAAGAACTTTTATTTTTTTCATAACGTTAAAATAACCTTATATTAGAATAGAAAAAAAAGGCCGGTATAAATTGTCGTTTTAATGCATACATCATAAAATATGCTTTAAATGTGCCTTTAAATTCTGCCTTGTTTATTGCTTTTTGATAAAAATCTTCATTAAGATGATTTTTTATTTCATGGCTTACAACCTTATAAGATTTATTACTATAAAACTGAGTATATGCGCAATTCCATAAATCATGACATATTTTTCTATAAAGCTGTGCACGAAAATCAAATAAATCTAAGTTCACTTTAGCTATGATATGCTTATTAACCACTTCAGGATATTGCCAATCAAATGCCTTACGTTCTTTTGTCGCTGAATTTTGATTGTATCTATAATGATAATAACATCCATTCATTACATACATACTCTGTGAGTTTGCTACACATGCTATCATGCTTGCCTGATCCTCACCAATAGTTGCATGTTTATTTGAAAGAATATTTTCCAAAAAAAGCGATCGTTTTATAATAGCTCCCCATACACTCGAATGAAAATATACAGCATCTTTCCTTTGGATCAACATTGGGAAAATTTCTTTTTCTAAATCACTCTTGGTATAATATCCCTTTCTATACGGATTTACTTCATTTACCCTTCCTTTTTTATCTGTATATTTCATTCCATAGATGAAAATATCAGGATTTTTTTTCTTTAAAATTTCATTTGCTTCAACTAATAAACCATCATCTATCCAATCATCTGAATCAACACATACAATAAAATTACCACGAGCCGCTTCAATGCCATTCTTTCTGGCAATAGCTACACCCTCATTTTTTTTATGAATAACGTGTACATTATCATAACATTTCGAATAATAATCACATATTTCTCTGCTATGATCTTTAGATCCGTCATCTATCAATATTACTTCATAATCTAATTGGGAAGTCTTCTGTAATAATATGCTGTCAAGGCATTTTGAAATATATATTTCTGAATTATAAATTGGTACGATAAAAGAATACGTAGGATTTAAATCAGATTTTGACATACTCTAACCTCTTCATATATTATCCTAAACCTACAACCGATTAATGGAGTTCAACAGGCAAACCTCAAGTGTCCACCTGTCATTTTACCAGAGGAATAAACCTCTGACTTCAGTCGCATTATATTTTCTCAGTGATTCTAGCAATTAAAATGTAAGTACTAACACATATTTTGTGTGGCCTGATTTTTCACATATTCTCGGATTGCATTTTCATTTGTATATTTTCCTAAACTGCTGAAAATGGCACACAAGATTCGATACATTATGTGATTGATATAGATATCTGCTTGATGTTACATATCGCCGTCCTTCAAGTGTATTATATGCCTCTTATCAAGGCTTATTTTTTTGCCGCGCAAACAGGGCTTTTCAGAACACATTCAGACATTATTATGCTAGGCATGAGATATTTCCCATTTTATCAGTTCTCACGTTCAACGCTCCTGAACTATTAAGTTTACAAATTTACTATTATTTTGTCGTAATCATCTTTTATAATTGAGCTATCAAAATTCCAAATTTTGTTTTGATTATAAAGTCCTTGCTGAGACCAGTTATCACGGTAAGATAGCTCAGTTGCAATGGCATTTACGACAGCCTGCACATCTTCTGGATTAAATAATTCTCCTCCTTTTCGAGAATCAATCAAATCTACATTTCCGCGAATTTTACCTGCCAAGCATGGCTTGCCAGCAGCCATAGCTTCCATCAGACTCACGTTTAACCCCTCACGGATGGAAGGCAATATATATAGATCGGCCGCCGCAAGCAGTTCACCAATATCTTTACGGTATCCAAGGAGTCGTAGATCAACCATCTGTTTTGCTGCTAACTCTTCCAACGCTTCCTTCTCATTTCCAGTACCAGCTATCAAATAAACAAAATGGTTATCTCCAATCTTATTGCTCTTTTGGAGTTCACCTAGTGCTTTTATTACCACACTGTGATTCTTGTTCTCATTAAGTTCACCAACTGACAGGAGTAGGATGTCAGAATCATTTATACCCAATTCTTCACGTTTCTTATTTCTATCAGTAGAGCTACTCACTTCAGAAAACTTCTTAACATCAACTCCAACACCCGGAACATAGACAGTCTTCTTTGCAAAGAAATGATTCTTTGCTCTATTAAAATCTTCTTTATTAATCGTAATTAAAACATCTGTAAATCTACTTAATTCTTTCTCTATAGGATCAAATAAGAGCCAGTTCTTTAGTGGAGCACCGTCATAAAAATGAAAACCGTGAGCTGTATAAATTAGCTTTCCACCTTGCTTACGATACTTTTCATATTCAATTCTTGTTATTGCAGCGCAAATTGGAGAATGACAATGGACAAGATCAAAACCTTTCTTTAATAGTTTTCTTACTTGCATAACAGATTCTGTCTGTTGTTTCACATTAGAAAGGCTTCTGCAAAAATCAATCTGAACAATGTGACATCCTTTAGATTCCATTTCCTTAGTAAAGCTTTCAATTTCAGAATGAGAATTACTGTCTTCATTTGAATTGAAATTTGCTGCTAATGTCACATCGTATCCTAGTTCCTGGACTATTTTAATATTTTCACGGTTAAAGTTATCAAGCATTGAACCCATAGAGGCTATAAACAATGCTTTTTTACCTTTACCTATCTTATCTTTATTATATTTATCTGACTGATTATCTTCGTTCTCTTCAGTCAATTTAACAGACTCTTTAAAATCAAACTTACTGACAGTATCTACCTTCTGATATGTTAAATCACCAAATACCTTCTTAATAAGGTTAATGCTTAAAGTTCCTATCTTTAATGCAGGATTGAATAACTTTACTTCAAGTATATTCTTTCCATTATCTGTAGCTACTAGCTTTACTAATTCAGAAGTATTTACATACTCTGCGTTCTGGGGGAAGAATAATCCTTCTTCTTCTCTGTCTATAACTCTCTTAACAAATTCACATAAATTACCAATGTAAATCATAGATCTCTGATTCTTATAATCAGGGAATACAGGACTCTTTAATGCAAACTTTCTTAATAACTGATAATTTCCTTTGCAGCCATATCCATAAACCATAGGAGGTCTTAAATAAGCAATTTTAAATGAATCATCAGATAGCTGAGATAATTCTTCATCTGCTTCTAACTTACTCATACCATAAGCTGTAACAGGTTCAGGTGTTGAGTTCTTAGTTATATAACCAGTTGATTTGCCATAAACAGACATAGAGGACAATAAGATAAACTGTTTCACACCTGCTTCTTTTGCTGCTTTAGCAATCTTTACTACAAGATCTCTGTTAACCTCATAATACAGATGTCTGTTTTCATCTGTCTCTTTTCTATGTGCTATTCCTGCCACATTAAAGACAACATCAATATCTTTAAAGTCTTCAGGAACAGGATCCCATCCCATGGTATCTTTTACATCTACTGAATAATAATCATGATTCAAATAATGATTTTCTTCTAATAAATATTCTCTTACATTATCACCAATATAAGAGTTAGCACCTGTGATCAAAATATTCTTATGCTTTACTGGAACTGTATCTTCATCAGGTAGACTTTTCTCTGCCTCTTCCCTGCTTATCTCTCCAGTTCCACCTTCTACAACTGAATCATCTTTTGCAAAAACACCTACAGAGCCAAGAAAGCACTTCTTATCCATAGCGGCTGCTTCTTTGGCAGTACCTTCTAATGCTTTGGTATATTCTCCATCTAACTTAGCTTTATCAGGAATCTCAAGCTCAT
>CAZHUX010000101.1:0-3798 GCA_964535445.1 uncultured Galactobacillus sp.
AATGCTTTGGTATATTCTCCATCTAACTTAGCTTTATCAGGAATCTCAAGCTCATCTCTGCCATTGATCTGAGCCCATCCTGTTAAACCAGGCTTGATATCATTAGCTCCATACTTATCTCTTTCGGCAGTTAATACATCCTGGTTCCATAAAGCAGGTCTTGGACCAACAATACTCATATTGCCAATAAAGATATCCCAGATCTGAGGAAGTTCATCAAGACTGTGCTTTCTGATAAAACCGCCTACTTTGGTAATATAGGAATCCGGATTCTCCAGCATATGAGTAGGAACATCATGCGGCGTAGACATTTTCATGCTTCTGAATTTATGAAGCTTGAAGTATTGTTTATCTTCTCCTACACGCTTTTGAGTGAACAGTACAGGTCCTGGATCTTCCATCTTTATTGCTGCAGAGATTCCAAGCATTACAGGAGAAAGAACTACTAATCCCGCAAAAGAAAGAGACTTATCCAAAGCTCTCTTCAGATACTTCTCATATACATTCTTCTTTCTCAAACGTGCATTAGAAGGACCGACATCCTCTAAGTGTCCTCTCTTGCCATCCGCATTCTCTTTGTCATTAGAATCCTCTACGAAAACAGTCTTCTTTCCTTCCATAGGGTTCTTCTGTTCAGGTTCATTCTGATAAACAGAATCCGGTTTCTTTATCTTAGCGATAACATCTAATACAGCATAGGCGGCTGTTAATGCTAATGCTGTATTCTTTAATGTTTTCTTTGTACTATCTTTACTCATAATTGTTTTTATTTCTAATTATAACGATGCTGATCCTTCTCTAATACAGGTAAATAATCCAGCATTTATTAAATCACAAAATACCCGAGAATATTAATCTTAGCTGTATTTAAATACGTTATTAAAGTATCTACATCCTTCATCTTTGAATGATCTGCCTTAATAACCAATACTGCAGACTTGAAAGAAGATACTCTTTCAAAAGATGCAGGATCTTCAGTCACCTTACTTACTGGGACCAGATGATATCCTTCCTCTTCTTTAGAAAGATTCACTGCCTGATTATCCAAAGACTTCTGAGACAATGGACCTGTCAATGCAATATCTTCCTTAGATACATTCAGATTATCAATCATTACAGATGCTAATCCATATGTCTCAGCGTCCTGATCCTTGCTCTTCTTATTCTTATTGACTCTTCCTAACTTTAATAAGTTATAACGATAACTTAAATCATTCTCATTATGGATCTTACCATCTAATACATACTTCAATATGTAACAGAAAGCATACAGAATAAAACCTAATACAGCACCTGTCACAAACATCTTTACTAATCTGTTAACAGTAGGAACCTTGGATAATATTTCAGGCTGTGCAGGTACAGCCAGACTGTTTTTAGCGGCAGTCGCATTATTAATAGATTCCTGATACTCTAAAATCTTATCCGGATTTGTAGTTCTTTTGGATTTACTTTCATAAGAACGAATCGCATCATCATAGTTATCGACGTTCTCCTGGTACGTATCCATCTGAGCCTGATAATCCTTCATAGCCGCATCATAAGCACCAGACTGAACCTGTCTCTGATAACTTACATAGGAATAGCCTGCCACTAACAAGCCGCCAAGGATAATGCAGACAAGCCATGCTTTCCACTTCTTGAAAAGATGTCTGAAAAGATCGCCAAGATCTATTGTAATTACATTGTTTTTCTGTCCATTCATGCAGTATCCTCACTAATCCTGTGCCTGGTCAACATGTGTTAAATCCGGATGATACGTATCTACTACTTCCGCTACAGCCTTCTTCATATCCATAGGTTCTACCTCAGATCTGGATAATTCATCTAAGATCTGCAGTTGCTTGATAAACTTGTCATCATCCATTTCAATTGGATGTCCGATATGAATCAGCTTGTTAGGCGTATCCTTCATACCTTCTTCATCCATTAATAACTCTTCAAATAGCTTTTCACCTGGTCTTAAACCCGTATAAACAATCTTGATATCCTCGTCCGGTTTATAACCTGATAACTTAATCAGATTACGCGCCATATCATCAATTCTGACCGGTTTGCCCATATCCAGGACGAAGATCTCTCCACCTTTGGCATAATGAGCTGCCTCCAGTACCAGTGATACAGCCTCTGGTATGGTCATAAAGTAACGGATAATGTTCTTATCTGTAACTGTTACAGGTCCACCCTGGGCGATCTGTTTCTTGAATAAAGGAATAACAGAACCATTGGAACCTAAGACATTACCAAAGCGTACTGCCATAAAGGTAGTACCTTTATACTTACGATCCATCATCTGGATAATCATTTCACAGATACGCTTTGTGGCACCCATTAAAGATGTAGGATTGACAGCCTTATCTGTAGATATCAGTAAGAACTTTGAAACGCCATTCTCAGCTGCAGCCTTGGCTGTTTTATAGGTACCCATAACATTATTTTTAACTGCTTCACACGGGCTGTTCTCCATTAAAGGAACATGCTTATGGGCTGCCGCATGATAAATAACATCTGGATGATACTTCTGAATTACACTCTCTACTCTGGACTTGTTTCTTACAGAACCAATCAGTGTAACCAGATTCAGAGAATCACCATACTTACGGATTAATTCCTGCTGGATTGCGTATGCATTATTTTCATAAATATCAAATATAATTAATTGCTTTGGATGCGCAGCTGCTATCTGACGGCATAACTCTGATCCAATGGATCCACCTCCACCGGTAACCATGATAATCTTGCCTTCAATAGCTTTCTTGATTTCCTTTAAGTCAACCTTAACTTCATCTCTGCCTAAAAGATCTTCTATTTGTACATCTCTGAGTTTGGAAATCTTAACATCACCATTGAGCATCTGGAATACGCCAGGAATAACTTTAACCTTACACCCAGTTTCCTTGCATATATTCAGGATTTCTGCACGATCTTCCTTGGATGCTGTAGGAATTGCAAAGATAATCAGATTGATGTCATATTCTTTGACTAATTCAGGGATATCATATCTGTTCCCGGCAATCAGGATGCCATCAAGATATCTTCCCTTCTTAGTGACATTATCATCCACAAAAACGCGTACATCATAATCCAGATGTTTGCCTACTCTGAATTCATTAACCAGTTCCTTGCCAGCCTGCCCTGCACCTATGACCATGACTCTCTTCATGTCATGGACTTCACGATTGGCAATTCTCTTGTCGCGATAATAACGAATCAGGCGATATCCAAATCTGATAATACAGCAGGACAACAGCATAAATATATATGCTAAAAAAGATACACTTCTTGGTATCCTGTATCCAAGGGCAAGATAAATCAGTGTTTCTACTATCAAAGCAGCCGCAATAACCACATAAGCCCATGCGATCTGATACGCTTCGTTTATACTGACATATCTCCATATACTCTGATACAAATGGAAACAGCGATAAACAATTAATACAGTAGCAACTGCAACAGGGAGGAATATCAATACATTATGAAGATACTCTGCCGGTATAGCAGTAACACGCATATCAAAGCGGAAGAACAATGCCGCAAGATATGATAAAACGACACACAGAACATCCGCAAAGACCAGTACAAAGATACGTATGCGGTACTGCTTCATCACCTTATTCATGATATTAAATCCCCCTCAAAACTGTCTGATCACTCTTTCAGACAATGACTAATTTAATTGTATATACAAAGTGCTTAGAAAGCGCTGATTCTATGAGTATATTTTTAACCCATACCATTATATCAATATGAGAGTCAAATGCAACCGATTAGTAAACGTTATGCACGTAATGAACGTTA
>CAZHUX010000102.1:0-3687 GCA_964535445.1 uncultured Galactobacillus sp.
TATTCCGGATACAGCAGTCTGAATAAAGTAACCATTGCCCTGACGACAGTTGTCTTGCCTGTTCCAGGTCCGCCGGTAAGAATCATAAAGGGATTATGAAAGAAGGAATGGATCGCTTCTACCTGTTTGTCATTGTAGGTAATGCCGATATCCTTTTCCATATGTTTCAGATACTGATCCATGAGTTCATCATCCGGATCATGCATATCATCAAAAGGAAAATGATTCAGATAATAGGCTATGGTCGTTTCTGCCTCATACTGACTCTTTGGATAAATACGGTCCTCTTCTCTGATTAAGGAACGTTTCATCACGGCTTCATCCAAAAGCTCAGAGAAATCAGATTCTATCCCCTTTGTCTTCTGATAGTAGGCTTGTTCCAGATCTTCTTCTAAGATAAAGGAATTACCGGAAGACATGCATAAATCCATGACTAAAGATACAAGGAATGCATATAACCGGCGGGGATCATCGGAAGAGATATCCATGGCTTTTGCCATCTTGTCTGCTGTCTTAAAGCCAAAGCCATCGCATTCATCGATGACTCTGTAAGGATTCTCTCTGATCTTCTGTAATGCTTCCTTACCATAGGCTTTATTCAGACGTATCAGATTCTGCATGCCGATGCCATTGACATTTAAGAACTTAACCAGTTCTTCCATACCGTCATCAGAAGCCTGAATACCCTTTGTAATGGAATCAATTGCCTTTTCATTTAAACCTGGTATCTGTTTTAAGACATCAGGATCTGCCTTGATTTCTTCTAAGCAGGAACTGCCCAAAACCTGAACAACCTTCTCGGCTGTTTTCCTGCCTACACCAGGAAATCTGACTGATGAGAGATAATTGATGATACCCTCTTCTTCGGTAGGCAATGGTTTTTCATAGTACTTTACGGCAAACTGCATGCCGTACTTCGGATGTTCTACATACGTACCGGTTATCCGGTATAAAACACCTGGTTCTATACCGGGCATATTGCCGGTAATCGTAATTGTCTTTTCTTTTTCATCATTGATCAGAAATCTTGCGACAGTATAAAAGTTATGTTCATTCTGGAAAAGAACATATGTTATCTTGCCATTTAATGTCACAATCTGATCATCACTCATTTTATCTGCCTGTTGTTACTAACATGATAAGTACTGTAATACCGTTATAAAGTGCATGGAGTCCGATACTGCCATACAGAGAGTCTGATAGTTCAAAAGGAATTGCCAGGATAAAGCCAAGAACGCCATATTCAATGATATACAGCATGTTTCTAAAGTTACCATCTGTTATGGAAGCTATGATATGCAGAAAACCGAATAAGAATCCGGCAATGCATGCCGAGAAAAAGAATCCGTGTTTTTTACGCAATGACTGAAAGATACAGCCTCTGAATACAGTCTCTTCTACAATTGGCGCAAAGATAACAGCACCAAGGGTTTCTCCAATTGGATCATAATGAAATAAAAGATCATTGTTTATCTGATTTTCTGCTTCACTTAGTCCTAATGGAGAAATGATGTACATTTCTATCAGAATCATGGAAGTATAAAGCAATGACAATGAAAAAAGGATAATACCGAAGTTTCTCAGTTTATGTTTTTTCATACGCCTGTATTGTCTTCCATACCAGCCATAGCATACGGCTATGACAATGGCCAGTACGATAATCTGAAGCACATCCAGGTATACCAGCAGATGCTTTACATCAAAACCTTTTAAAAAGAAAGCAGGAATGATTTCCTGTCCCAGTAAAAGATATCCTCCAAAGTATAAAATCAGGATAAATATAACCTGAAACTTATTGAGACGATCTGACATTGCCTGCCTTTCTGACTTCTTCCATCAGATCCCTGCCATTTTTAAATACCTGATCTATCTTTCCACCGCATACAACCGTATCACCATCATAGATAACAGCTTCCTGACCAGGAGTTACGGAACGGATAGTCTGTGGATAAGATGCGGTAATACTGCCATCAGCATTCAAGGATACAGTGACATCCTGATCCGGTTGGCGATAGCGGAACTTGGCATGACAATGTAAAGGAAGCTTCCTGTCCGCAAGCCAGTTGATACCGGTAATGAGGCAAGAGTCACTGTACAGCCATTCTTCATGTCTGGCATCGGTCACATACAGTTCATTCTTATTGACATCCTTGCCTACAACATAGAAAGGACCAATACCACCGATATCAAGACCCTTACGCTGTCCGATTGTGTAATACAGAACACCCTTGTGTCTGCCTACCTTCTCGTGATCGGCAATATTGATAATATCTCCCGGTTTCATTGGCAGATAATTGGACAGAAACTCTCTGAAATGTCTTTCACCGATAAAGCAGATACCGGTGGAATCTTTCTTATTGGCAATCGATAAATCCAGTTCATTGGCAATTTTTCTGACTTCCGGTTTATCAATATTCCCTAATGGGAAAATGACATGATCCAGAACATCTCTCTGTATCTCTGTTAAGAAGTAAGACTGATCCTTATTCCTGTCATCTGCTTTCTGAAGAACATGTTTGCCATCTTCTATGCCTAATTTTGCATAGTGACCGGTAGCTAATGTATCAAAGCCCTTCGATTCAGCAAATTTGCGGAAGGAATCAAACTTGATATATCTGTTACAGAGAATATCCGGATTCGGGGTTCTGCCCTTCTTGTATTCGTCTAAGAAAGTCTTGAATACATCATCCCAGTATTCCTTGATGAAATCGACTCTTAATAACGGAAGTCCTAACTTATCCGCAACGGATTGTGCATCTTTATAATCCACTTCCTGCGGACAGACGGAATCATTTAAAGTCGGATTTCCTTCAAAGTCATCTTCCGCAATCGAATCCCAGTTGCGCATGAAAGCACAGGTTACATCATAACCGTTCTTTTTTAATAAATAGGCAGCGACAGCACTGTCAACACCGCCTGATAATCCTACTAATACCTTTTTCATAAACATTGTTATTATACCGTAAAAAAAGAGAAGCAGATGAACTTATGCTTCTCTCATAACTAACTGCGGCTGTTCTTCATGATGTACTTCCCCGCATGTCTTGTAATTCGGACAAGTCTCATCACAATTGCGATAAGCAATCTTTCTCAATTCATGCGGTACAAATACACCGATTTCTTCTTCATCATAGCCTACCTGAAAGTTCTTCTCATTCAGGATAATCGGACGTTTCAATACACTCGGATTCTTACGGATGAATTCAATGAGTTCATCTGTAGTCATGGAATCCACATCTACATGTGATTCCTGAATAATCTTGGAACGCTTGGATATCAGATCATCACTGCCATTCTCACTTCTCATTAACAGATGCTTGATCTCGTTATCACTCAGAAGTGTCTTGAATATATTCTTCTCTATAAAGGGAAGATTACGGTCCTTAAGCCATTGTTTTACCTTACGGCAGCTTGCACAGCCTGGTGATGTATAAACAACTATCATATCAGAACCTCCTTTTTATATTTGATGCAATATAGTATAGCACCAGTATTCAGGGATTTCCATACCTATAGTCAGAAAATTAAAGTATTGAACAAATTATCGGTAAATAAAGGAAAATCATCCATACCTGCATCATGATACAACCAGTATGGATGATTTCTGTTTTTATTCCAGAGGCTTCTGGTAATAATTACCTACTACCTTTTCAACTGCATTCACAGAGATAAATGCCTTTGGATCAG
>CAZHUX010000103.1:0-3649 GCA_964535445.1 uncultured Galactobacillus sp.
CCTTTAGATAAGATCAAGCATATTAAGAGAAGGTATGATGAAGAAATGGATGAGAAGCTGTTAAGTTAGATGCTTATCATTTAATTTATGAGTGATTGTGTTCAAGTGGTAATATTATTAGCAGTAGATGTGTTCAACGAAACAATTTAACAATTTTCCTTTGAAAGAAGGCAGAAAATGGAATTTAACTCCGAAAATGTAAAAAATACGATTTTCCAATATCAAAAGTGGATGTCTGAAATTGATCATGCAGTAAATTTAGGAAAAAATAATGAAAACCGATTGCTGGAGTCAATTCGTTCTGCCGTTAATAAAGGGATATATTCTCATTGGATAAAAGATTGTCTTTTAAAGAATGTAACAGCCGCTCCCTCTTCACTAGAAGATTTTGAAAGAGCATGCTGGAATTACTATCATTGTTTTAATGCTGTCTCTATAGCTGGGAATCTGAGTAGAAGATATCATGATCGAATCAATCAGGATATATCTTCTGTAAATTGTCGAAAGAATGGCTTGAGATGGCTGGTTACATCAAGAAAGAAAAAGGACGAAGCAGAATCTGCATTTAATGATCTGGTGTCTTTAGAAAATGAATATGGTTCTGCGGTTGATGAAGTGACTAAACGGCTTCAAAACCTGCCTGAAGTTTCATTAGATTATATTGAAACAGATATTCAGAAGAATCATATCGCATATCTTAACCTGCTTAGCAGACATCTTCCAAAAGAAGTTGTTTCAAATCCTTTGATTGATATATTTGCAGAACCTGTTAATAGAATTAAACGATACAGGGTGAATATCCAGGCGGCTGATAATAGCGTCAATGACTGTAAAGCAAAGATAGCTGAACGGGCGCAGAAAGCAAGAGGAAGAAAGGCTTATTCTGTTTTAAATGACATTCCGATTGATGAGCTGAAAAGAGAAGCAGGAAGCGGTATTCGTCTGAAACCATTAAAAGATCATGGCTTTAATACGGTTGCGGATATTTACAGTGCCAATTTATATGAGTTATGTTCTATCAATGGAATCAGTGAACTGAGTGCCCGCAATTTAAAACGAGCTGCCAATAAATATGCTGGCGAGGTTGGACAGACATCTAAGTTCCGGATCAGTGCAGATGATAGAAATCCGGCAGTTACAGCTTTGTTTAAACAGGTGTATCAGTATAAGAATTATCGTCCTCAAATTGATAACCTTACTAAACTGCATCAGTCAGATGCGAGAATTGATAAGGATATCGATAATCTTGAGACCATAGGCAATGGCAGTACATGGCTGTTTTATGATGACTCAGTAAGGGATATTATCAAACGATCCTACAATGATCTGGGTAATGCTGTTTATGGTGATTATGGCCGCACGGCAGAAAGTTTAACAACCTTGCGGGAGGTGCCTGTAACGGATAATTTTGTCTGGGACGATTTCCAGAAAGATTCAGTGACGTATTTCAACATCATTGAAGAAACATGCCCGGGTCTGCTTGGAAATGGTGATTCCCGTTATGGACTTCCAGAAGATCTGGCTAAAGAAATACAGGATGAAGCATTCTTCCCTGATGGTTTAACATGTACTCTGCGTCGGTATCAGGAGTGGGGTGTTAAATACATTCTTCATCAAAAGAAGGTATTACTGGGCGATGAAATGGGCCTTGGCAAAACCATTCAGGCGATCGCCACTATGGTTTCATTAAAGAACACAGGGGCAACACACTTTCTGGTTGTCTGCCCGGCAAGTGTCTTGACTAACTGGGTCAGAGAGATTTCATCAAAAAGTAAACTCAGAGCCATTAAGATTCATGGCAATGGCAAGCAAAGTGCTATTAAATCATGGATTAAGAATGGTGGCGTGGCAGTCACTAATTTTGAGAGCACTGAGTATTTCAAACTGAGTGACGACTTTAAATATGATCTTCTTGTCGTTGATGAAGCACATTATATAAAGAATACAAATGCATTAAGGTCAGTAAATGTCAGAAACCTTGCTAAAAAAACAAACCGTATTCTCTTTATGAGTGGAACACCTCTTGAGAACAATGTTGATGAAATGATTTCTCTTATTGAGGTGCTGCAGCCAAGAATAGCTGATGCCGTGCGTAACTATGCTTATATGTCACGAGCAGAACAATTCAGAAAAGCAATCGCACCGGTTTATTACAGAAGAAAGAGAGAGGATGTTCTGAGTGAACTTCCTGAAAAAGAAGAAATTGAAGAATGGTGTGATCTGAAGCCCAAAGAAAAAGCAATCTATGAAGATTCTGTCATGCATAAGAAGTTTATGGAAATGCGCAGAGTCTCATGGAATGTGGATGACTTAGCTGATTCATCCAAGGCAGATCATTTGAAAAGCATTATTGAACAGGCAGAAAGTGAAAACAGAAAAGTCCTGGTTTTCTCATACTTCCTGGATACACTTAGAAAAATCGCAGACGCATTTGAAAGCACAAGCATAGGTCCGATTACGGGAAGAGTGCCTGTACAACAGAGACAGGACCTGATTGATCAATTTGATAAAGCACCAGCAGGCACAATCCTTCTTGCACAGATACAGTCTGGTGGTACTGGTCTGAATATTCAATCAGCCAGTGTAGTCGTTATTTGTGAACCACAAATAAAACCTTCTATTGAAAATCAGGCTATTTCCAGAGCATACCGTATGGGGCAGACAAGAAATGTTCTAGTCTACAGGCTGCTCTGCTCTAATTGTGTTGATGAGAGAATGGTTGAAAAGCTGAAGGATAAGCAGGCCGAATTTGATGCCTTTGCGGATGAGTCTGTAGCAGCTGAAAATACTGAAATTGATAAGGAAACACAGAACAACATTATTCAGGAAGAAATTGACCGTATTAACAGAGAAAAGGGTCAGTCTTCCCAAGATGAAGAGGATGATTATCAGCCAAAAAGGAGAGTAAAACCAACTTCCGTAACAGGGAGAATCAATCAGGTTGCGCAGCCACGTGGCGGCTACATAAATCCGAAAATGCTTCATAGTTATTCATTAGGAAATGGTATTGAAGATCTTCATAAAGATGAAACGATTTCCCCATCTCAAATGGGTACTCTGGTTGACTATATGACCAGGTTTATGAGTGGCAGTTCAGCTGACGAAGCATTTAGTATATCGTTAACAGGAGCAATGTTTTTATCAGCAAGTCATTCCACTTATGCTGCTGATGGTAAAAAGGCGCAGATACTTCTTAATAAAATACATGGACTTGATGATGATTCTATTATCGCTGCCGCAAAGTTAACTGGTTATGATGTTTGTTATCGTAGAAGTGCCGAATTTTACAAGACTATTGATGAAATTACGCCGGATAATGAAACTATTGAGAATGCCCGTGAAATGATTAAAAGAAGTGTTAATTTTCTGAAAAAATGTGGTCCTAAAGTAATGGATGATTTCACTTTTGAAGGTGGTTACACGGATATAGTTACAAGTGGTGACGGGGATTTTATAACCAAGGATGCATTATGGGATTTTAAAGTGTCAAGTCATCCTCCTACCAAAGAAAATACTTTACAGATTCTGATGTACTGGAGAATGGGATTACATTCAATTCATCCGGAATTCAAGAATATAAAATATATAGGTATTTTTAATCCAAGATTGAATACTGTCTATTATTTGAGTACTAATGAAATATCTGAAG
>CAZHUX010000104.1:0-3531 GCA_964535445.1 uncultured Galactobacillus sp.
GATCAATTCTGCCTTCATTGTCATCAGCGAGTTTCTTTCCTTCATCAGTAAGAATGATCTTTTTCCCACGGCTTCGTCGGATAGGTTCTCTTCTGACATATCCCTTGTCTTCTAATGCATTCACAACATGAATCATACTGACATGGGATACATCGAAGAACTCACTGAGATCCGCAATCTGGGATTCTTCCGGATGTCTCTGCAGATATTTCAATACCCTCAGCTGCATGACGGTTATATCTGTATCTTTCAGAAGGTTATTGCCTTCCATGACTACTTTTCTTTCCAATAGTTGTAACCAGGCACTGATTCTCTTTTCATCCTGTTTCATAAGTACTCCATCAGTTAATAGTTACTTTAATGTAACTAGTTACATAATAGTTTAAGAAAACCGAAAGTCAAGAGTATGAGATAACTTTTTATAATTATGAACATTCCGACTTAGTTGGAAGCATCCATTATTATTTAAATATACTTTGCAATATAATAGTATAGTGACGATGCATGCATACAAAAAACTGAAAGATCAAAGCGGACTGTCTTTAGCAGTAGCTTTATTAATATTCCTGGCCTGTGCCATGGTAGGCGCAACTATACTCTCTGCGGCTACAGCTTCAGATGGAACATTGCTGGATTTAAAAGAAGACAGTCATGATACATATCTTTTAAACAGTGCCGCAGATTACCTGATTTCAAAGGTAGAAGATGTTTCATTTGACCCGGGATCTGATGCACCAGAAGATATGATTCAGGGTACAGTACATGCAATGGCACAGAATGTTTATGATTCAAAGCAGCCTGTAAATGACACTCTGGATTTTACGATTACTTCTTCCGATAATACTTCCGAATCCATCCATGCGGACATGAGTATGGATACAGATTACAATTTGAAAGTTCAGTTATCTAAAACAGAAGATGATCATACTTCTTATCTGAATGTAAGAATTACGGGATCAGCCTATGTGGATCCTTCCGGCACAGTACAGACTGTAAACTGGAAGGATAACAATCCAAAGATTACAAGGAGGAAAGTATGAGTAAGATCCTTGTAAAATTAAGAAACAATAAGGGTGAATCCATAGCGGAAGTACTGGTTGCGTCTCTAGTCATTGCATTAGCTTTGATTCTGCTTGTGACAATGACCATGGCAGCTTTCCGTTTAACCAGAAAAGCAGAGAATGCTTTCAATGATTACTATGATTCAGAAAATCATGCAGAAGAATCTGCAGGACAGGAAACATCAGGTTATGATCTGAAGGTAAAGCATGGCACAAAAGAAGAAAGCCAGTCTGATGTCACATTCTATAAGAATGGTGATGATATCATCACCTTCAAAAGGAGTCAGCCATGAAGAAAAGAAACAATGCTGGTTTCACATTGGCTGAAACATTACTGACTGTTGCATTGCTTGGTATTGTCTTATCGGTTGTAGGGGCTGCCTTTATGGCTATGAGAGAAACCTATACAAAGGTTACTCTGAAAGCAGAAGCATTAACCCTATATTCTACGGCAGAGATGGAGTTATCAGATCAGATGCATAATGCGTCTGATATTACAACAGACAATGATCAGCTCAGCTTTGTCAGTGATGGATTGACGTATACCTATGCCAATGATTCAGATAAGGGGATTCTGTTACAGGCAGATGGTGATCCCCTGGTTACTGACAAGACCAATTCCAGTGACCTGTATACAGCATTTGATAACTACAGTTATGACAATGGTGTATTTACGATGAACCTGCAGGTTAAGCATGGTTCCGATATTATTTACGAACATGAGATTAAGGTTAAACCTTATGCAGAGGTAATTCATGAAGAATAAACGTTTAGGTGAAATGCTGGTAGATGCCGGTGTATTGACAGAAGATAAGGTACAGGAAGCTTTGAAGCTACAGAAGGGCTCTGGGAAAAGACTTGGTACTGTCCTGGTAGAGAATCACTTTATTACCGAGGATCAGTTAATTGAAACATTAAGAATGCAGTTAGGCATTGATTTCATTGATCTGAATAAAGCCAAGATTGATCCTTCTTTAGCTACGGTCGTACCTAAATCTATCGCAAGACAATACAGAGTTGTACCGGTTAAGATGCAGAATGACCGCTTATGGATTGCGATGGAAGATCCGTTAAACTTCCGTGCTATTGAAGCAGTCAAGGAAACAACCCGTAAGAGAGTGACTCCGATGATTGCATATTCCAATGCGATATCCAGAGCAATATCCGTATTGTATGAAAATGAAGGTGCTGCCCTCGCTATTGAAGAAATGAAGGAAGAGCGTGGGATTACCGAGACAATCGAAGAAGCCGCAAGCAATGCTGAGAAAGCTTCTTCAGCAGCACCTACAGTCAAGCTTGTGAATTCCATACTGGAAAGAGGCATAGCCGAGAAAGCCAGTGATATTCATATTGAACCTGGTGAAAAGGAAATGAATGTCAGAATCCGTGTAGATGGAAGACTGCATTCTATTCTGACGGTTCCGCATGACTTACAGTCTGCAGTTATATCAAGACTGAAGGTTATGGGTGATATGAATATCACGGAACGCAGAGTACCGCAGGATGGACGTGCCCAGTATAAGAAAGCAGATGGTTCTCATGTGGATCTGCGTCTGAATACATTGCCTACTATTCATGGTGAAAAAGTTGTTATCCGTATCTTATCCAGAGATCAGAATACATTGAATAGAAAAGGCATAGGTATTACAGAAAGAGATAATGCAAAATTTGATCGTATCTTGCGTAATTCAGCCGGTATGATTCTGATTGTAGGACCAACTGGTTCCGGTAAGACTTCGACACTGTATACAATGATTCAGGAATTAAAGAAAGACAGCGTCAACATGATTTCCTTAGAAGATCCGGTAGAATTCCAGATTGACGGGATTACCCAGGTTGCGATTAATGAGAAAGTCGGTTTAACCTTTGCGTCTGCCTTGCGTGCCTGTTTAAGACAGGATCCGGATATTATCTGTATTGGTGAAATCCGTGATGGTGAAACAGCCCAGATTGCGATGCGTGCAGCTATGACCGGACATCTCGTTCTTTCTACTATTCATACAGAAGATGCTGTATCCGCAATAGACAGATTAAAGGATCTTGGTGTAGAACCATATCTGATAGGCGGTGCAGTCAGAGGCATTGTTTCCCAGAGATTAGTCAGAAAGATCTGTCCGAATTGCCGTGAAGAGGTAAAGCCGGATCCACAATTACTGGATTTAATTGGTATCAAGGATCCTGAAAATCATCATTTCTATCATGGCAAGGGATGCCATATGTGCTTTGATACAGGATACAGAGGCAGAACCGGAGTCTTTGAAATATTAACAATGAATGCGGAATTAAGAGAAGCCATCACAAAGGGTGCCAATGGTACGGATTTAAGAGAAATGGTTTCAAAGCAGGGTGACTTTGTGCCGATGATTGTTAATGGCAGAGATCTGGTAGAACAGGGTGTTACAACGTTAGATGAAGTTGTCGCAAAGATTGCGACAATAGAGTAGGTAAGTGCATATGCTGGATATAAATA
>CAZHUX010000105.1:0-3499 GCA_964535445.1 uncultured Galactobacillus sp.
CTTGGTCATGATCTGAACCATCTGGATGACTATGTTGCTATTCAGATTAATGATACCCATCCTTCCATGGTTATTCCTGAACTGATCAGATTACTGATCAAGGAAGGCATCACCATGAAGAGAGCTGCCGATATTGTCACAAATGTATGTGCTTATACAAACCATACAATCCTTGCCGAAGCATTAGAGAAGTGGCCTTTAGACTATATGAATGAAGTCGTACCGCAGTTAATGCCGGTCATTGAAGGCCTGGATTATGCAGTTACAGTCGCCTTCCATGGCAATCCTGATTTAACAATCATTGATCAGGATAATCGTGTTCATATGGCAAAGATGGATATGCATTTCAGCCATTCCATCAATGGTGTAGCTGCCCTGCATACAGAGATTCTGAAACATCAGGAATTAAAACCTTTCTATGATATCTATCCTGATAAGTTCAATAACAAGACAAACGGCATTACCTTCCGCAGATGGATCATGCATTCCAATCCTTCCTTAACATCCTTAATTGATGAAACCATTGGTGAAGGATGGAAGACAGATGCAGATCAGTTAGAGAAACTGTTAGATCATTACAATGATGAAGAATTCTTAGGCAGAATGGATGCCATCAAACAGGATAACAAGAAGAGATTTGCGTCCTTCATCAAGGAAACACAGAACATTGACATTGATCCGGATTCTATCTTTGATATCCAGGTCAAGAGAATGCATGAATACAAGCGTCAGCAGATGAATGCATTATGGGTTATCTACAAGTATCTCCAGATCAAGAGAGGTCAGAAGCCGGTTCGTCCGATTACGGTTATCTTCGGTGGCAAGGCAGCTCCTGCCTACTATCAGGCAAAGTGCATCATTCATCTGATTCTCTGCCTGCAGGATTTAATCAACAATGATCCGGAAGTAAGCCCATATCTGCGGGTTGTCATGATTGAAAACTACAACATTTCAAAGGCTGAGATTACAATCCCTGCCGCCGATATCTCTGAACAGATTTCCCTGGCTTCCAAGGAAGCCAGCGGTACCGGAAACATGAAGTTCATGCTGAATGGTGCAATTACATTAGGTACTGCTGATGGTGCCAATGTAGAGATCAGAGATCTGGTTGGTGATGAGAACATCTACATCTTCGGACGTTCTTCTGAAGATGTCATCAATCTCTACAATACAAACGGATATCATGCGGAAGAGTATTACAACCGCAGCGGTTCTATTCATGAATGCGTTGACTTCATTACCAGCCCTGAATTATTAAAGCTTGGTGATGAGAAGATGCTCAATGATCTGAAGGATAACCTGATTCATAAGGACTGGTTCATGACGCTGCTGGATCTTGAGAACTATTGTTCTGTCAAGGAAACAGCTGCGTATGATTATGAGAATCGTGACTGGTGGAAGCGCAAGGCATTAGTCAATATTGCCAAGAGCGGATTCTTCTCCAGTGATCGTACAATTCGTGACTATAACAGAGATATCTGGCATTTAAAATAATGTATAATCAAAGAGGCTTAAAGCCTCTTTTCATAAAGGAGATTTTGTATGGTAATTATTGAAATGGATAATGGCGGTCTGATCAAGATTGAATTAGATGAACAGGCAGCTCCGATTACAACCGCAAATTTCAAGAAATTAGTTAAAGAAGGTTTCTATGATGGTCTGACATTCCACCGCATCATTCCGGGATTCATGATTCAGGGTGGTGATCCAAATGGCAATGGCACAGGCGGATCCAAAGAAAACATCAAGGGAGAGTTTGCGGCTAATGGTATAAATAATCCGATCAAACACAAGCGTGGTGTTATCTCTATGGCAAGAGCCATGGATCCGGATTCTGCCTCTTCCCAGTTCTTCATCATGCATGCGGATGCACCGCATCTCGATGGTCAGTATGCCGCATTCGGTCATGTTGTCGAAGGCATGGATGTGGTAGATGAAATTGCCAATGTTCCTACAGACTGGAATGACAAACCGACCCGGCCGGTTGTCATGAAGAAAGTCTGGATTGAAGAATAAGCATATGAAAAGCCAGTTTAAGCTGGCTTTTTCTTATGGATTGCATCTCTGACATGGTTTGTATCCGGCATTCACTGCTTCTTCTCTGGAAGAGAAATATACCTTGTTTTTATCCTTCATCTTGGATACACTTTCACACCAGTCATAATGGAAGATATGAGAGTTCTGATTGCCAATATATGTAACAGATGGTGCCGTTGTCTGCGGTAATGTTGTGACAGATGGTGAAGCTTCAACAGAAGAAATCTGTCTGCTTTCTCCTGTTGCATAATCAATCTCTATACCAGGCTGTACGTTATAACAATAGACACAGAACTCTATGCCTTTGCCATCATCTTCTACCGATTCCCCTTCCATTAGTACTCCTGACGCAAGTAAATTATCTCCTTTAAATACCGGTGTTACTCTGTATAAAACATGGTTTCCGGTTTCTTTTATATAATCTGCCGTCATGTTTTCAAATGCCAGCATACCTTCTGTATTCATGTATCTGGTACCGGTTATCAGGTTCTTTTCATTAGCATTTTCACCTGTTAACTGATAACCGATCAGATGACATCTGTTGTAAAGATATTCCCCATCTATACCTGCATACTTGACGGTATGCCATCCGGTAGGTTTAATCATGCCTATACTGCCTCTTTCTTCTTCAGGCATCAGATCTTTTCCGATATTGGCAACAGCTGTACCACATCTGCCCAGATCATCCAGATCACTATAGGATTCATAGGAAGTAGAAGAGAAATCCGATTCTTTAAAATATGGTACATTATCATTTACTTCTACCCATGGATTACCGTCATATTCAGGAATGCTGTTAATATCAAACTGCTGTACTTCTGATACAGTAGCTTTCTCTACAGAGCCTTCATTTGTATTTGTATGTTCTTTCTCAGTGCATCCGGTAAATACAGGCACAGATACAGCTAAGATCATTAACAGAAATGATTTGATTTTCCGCATGCTTATAACCCTTTCTGCCATATTTCAAGACGTATGTCAGGATGGGAGTATCCCTTGAAATCTTCAGTATATCTTAATGACATTTCTTCTTTTGAAGGAATATAATCCAGTTTGAAATCAGAAGGATAATGACGGTTCCAGAAGAAGAGATACATGGTATCAATCTCTTGCGCATAAGTAACTAAAGCTTTGTCTTCCACAAAACAGATATCACCTGTTTCGGCTTCATCGAGGAAATCATCTGATACAGTTACATAATCAGGAAGATCAGAAAACATGGAAGCACTATAAGAGGACATTCGTAATGTTGTATGGCAGCTGATATTCAGAATTCTCTGATTCAGTATACGATCCTGAGACAAACGACGATGATGAAACATCATGCCATATGCATCATCTACAGTCACAATTACATTCATACCCTTACTCCTGTTTGGAAAATTATATCATAAGAATTTAAAAAACATTTAGCACTCCTATTGACAAAGTGCTAAATCGGATTATATACATAAGTGTCAGA
>CAZHUX010000106.1:0-3383 GCA_964535445.1 uncultured Galactobacillus sp.
GTCTTTCCACTGAAATCCAGCTCATCAAACAATGTATAGATAATCATCGGGAATGTGTACCACCACATTGGATAGCCAATGAAGATTGTGTCATAGTCATCAATGTTGATTGGATTTTTAATGGCAGGTCTCATATCTTCATCATGTTCCTTCTTGGCTCTTCTCGCTAATGCGTTGTAGTGATTGCGATCAGAGTCATATGGTTCCACCGGAACAATCTCCTGAATATCTGCGCCTGTCTGCTTAGCAATTTCCTTTGCGGTTTTTTCTGCTGTTCCATAAACAGAGAAATATAATACCAGTGCTTTTTTCATATGCATTCTCCTTAAGATAACTGTCTGTTATCTTTGACAAGTATGATGATATGCTTTTTCAAGCATCTGGTAAAATGCTTAATACTGATATTTATATAACCGTTGGTTATATAAAAACGGAGAACTGTTATTAGCAGTTCTCCGTTTTACCCGGCCTATTGAAAATGCGTCATAAATGATTTCTATAAATTAAGCTGACTAAATAAATCGCCTAATGATGCTCCAAAAACAGCGATGATAATCAAAACAATAACAACAAGAATGATCAGAAACAGAAGGTATGATCTGGCAAAGTTCTTAAGGTTTTTATTATTAGGCGCAAAGCTCAGCACAATCACAAGAATGAATCCTACAACCGGAATCAGAAAAAGCAGCTGATATCCTAAATATCCCCATGCTGAGATAGGCTGATATTCTAATGGAACCTGATACTGATTCATATAAGGCTGATTGTACTGCTGGCTGTAAGGAACATTTACGGTTACCTTTGGTGTTTGTGTATTTGCCTGTTGACCGCTATTCTGCTGCGGCTGGTTATTTACCGTATTCTGTGCAGATGGCCGTCCATTAGATACATTGACAGTTACACGTGGAGAAGGATTACTGCCAGAAGCATTTATCTGAGCAGATTGCTGTGGCTGAGCCTGTGCTGTTTCTACTGGTTTAGCTGTCTGTACATTGGACGCATTCCCCACTGGTACTGAAGGATGTACGGTATAGAGCTGCTGTGCATCATTCCTGACTTCTGCCGGTTTTACAGAATCAGATGTCTGTTCTTCTTTCTTTGCCTCGACAGGTTTAGCTGTCTTTGCATCAGATGCGTTCACTTTCTCCTGTACAGGCTTCTGAGGTTCTTCTTTTACTTCTTCTGTCTTTTTATCAGAAGCATCTTTCTCTGAAACAGAAGGCTGCACTGTCTGCTCTGGCTCTTCTTTCCTGGTTTCCACAGGTTTCATAATATCTTGTGAAGAAGGCTCAGATACAGAATTGACAACATGTTCTTCAGGCTTCTGTTCTTCCTTCTTTGTCTCAACAGGTTTAACTTCATCTGTCTTTACATCAGATACATTCTCTTGTGGAACAGAAACCTTTGGTTCTTTCTTTACTTCTACAGGCTTCGTATTCTCCTGTACTGGTATTACCGGAAGCTTTGCACCGCAATTTGTGCAGAACATCATTCCGGGGATTGTCGGTTTGCCACATTCAGGGCAGAACTTTACTACCGGATTATTCATTGTCATATTAGCCTTCCTCTCTTATAAACAGTCTTTGTAGATCTCTACTACATCATCTGGTGTTAATGGAACATAGGCATGGGTTAAATCATTGCTATTAACCGCATGTTCTGCCATTACCTTAAAGTTCTTATCATCTATTCCCAGAGCACTTAAAGTAGAAGGAATATGTACTGTATTGTAGAAGAAATCAGCTAATGCATCGATGCCCTTTACAGCCGCCTTTGAATCATCTTCTTCCTGTATGTTCCATACGTTTCTTGCAAAACGGGCAAATCTGGATGTTACAGATGGATCTTTCTTCAGGATATAACGCATCCATCTTGGGGTTAATATTGCCAAACCTACACCATGTGTAATGTCATAGAAAGCAGATAATTCATGTTCCATGCCATGACATGGCCAGCCTGTACCAAGCTTTCCATAGGCAGGCATTTGTGAACATGCTATATCTGAGTCATACATCAGATTTGCTCTGGCACTGTAATTGTCAGGTTCCTTTAAAGCTATCGGAAGATTCTTTATAACCGACTTCAGTATTCCTTCTTCCATTGCCTCAGAGAGATCAGCATCATCTGTTCTGGAGAAATATCCCTCCATGACATGTGACATGATATCTGCAGAACCTGCAGCTGTTTGTGAAGCAGGAACAGTATATGTATATGTCGGATCACAGATAGAAGCTTTCGGGAATGTATAGACACCGCCAAGCTTTTCATGAAGTTCCATGTTTGAGATAACTGCACCATCATCAAATTCACTGCCTGTCGCAGACAATGTCAGAATATCTATTAAAGGAAGTGCCTTCTGATGATGATCCGCCTGCAGGACCATATCCCACAGATTCTCTCCTTCATAATACACACCTGCAGCAATCGCCTTGGCACAATCAATCACTGATCCTCCACCAACTGCAAGTATGACATCTACATTGTTCTGACGTGAAAGATCAACACCTTTCTTAACTGTTTCGATACGTGGATTTGGTTCTACCCCAGCACACTCTGTTACGGTATTATCATTCTTCTTCAGAATATCGATGACAGTATCATAAAGACCTGTTCTTTTAATAGAACCGCCGCCATAGACAAGCAGTACTTTCTTACCGTATCTGTTTAATAAATCTGCTAAATTAGAAATCATTCCTTTACCAAAGTAAATTTCTGTTGGAATTGCATGCACAAAGTTTTCCATATTCATCACCTCATCCTGTAAATTTATAATCATTATACTAAGAAAAAGAAAACCTGCGGAATATCTGTATATTCTGCAGGCATTAAAAAAGCGCCTTAAACAGGACTCGAACCTGTGACACCCTGGTTAACAGCCAGGTGCTCTACCGACTGAGCTATTAAGGCACGTAAGTAATAATACTATCTTTCCAGGATTTTGCAAGAAGATTTTGTTTAAGAAACTGTATATATATTATATTTCATGATATTTATGCGATTATTTATATATACATCAATCTGTAATTCTTACCGATACAGCAATACCATCCCCTGTATCTGAATAGAATTCTGTATGAAATCTCCTATCATTCAGTAAATGTTCTCTGAATTTATGAATCTTATGCATCATCTGTTTTGTGCTTCTGTTATCTGTTAATGATTCATCATCAACCATGCCATGGAAATTCAGATTGTCATAGATGAATACAGTTCCTTTCCTGCTGTTTTTTAAAAAGTGTTCTGTATATCTTCTATATTGTGACTTGGCCGCATCTATAAAGATGAGATCATAGATCTTATCTGTTTCAAATACAGCCGCATCTGTTTCATAGACATGAATTCGCTCAGATAATCCTTCTGAGGCTATATTTTCTTTTGCCTTC
>CAZHUX010000107.1:0-3214 GCA_964535445.1 uncultured Galactobacillus sp.
CCCTGATGTCTGATGTTCTTGGATCCACCATGAGATCTTGGACCCTGATGTGCATTGTTGCGGACAATTGTACCGTTGTATCCATGTCCCTTGGATGTACCCTGTACATCAACAATATCGCCAGCCTTGAAGAGGTCTGCCTTAACTTCAGCGCCAACCTCAAGGTCCATCATTTCATCAGCCTTGATTTCTCTGATGTAATGCTTTGGAGCTGTATTAGCCTTCTTGGCATGTCCGATAGCCGGCTTGTTGGAACGCTGTTCCTTGACATCTTCATAGCCGAGCTGGATTGCCTCATAGCCATCCGTCTCCTTTGTCTTCTTCTGCAGTACGACGTTCGGCTTTACTTCAACAACCGTAACAGGAATCAGAGTTCCTTCGATCGTGAAGACCTGGGTCATACCAAGCTTACGTCCTAAAATACCTTTCATTTGTCTCACCCTGTTCCTTTCCTTAAAGCTTGATTTCGATATCAACACCTGAAGGCAGATCCAGTCTTGATAATGCATCAATTGTTTCTGCAGATGGGCCGATAATCTCAATCAGTCTCTTGTGTGTACGGATTTCAAACTGTTCGCGTGAATCCTTATACTTGTGGACGGCGCGAAGTACTGTGATAACCTCACGCTCAGTAGGCAGCGGAACAGGTCCGACGATCTTCTTTGCGCCATGGCTTGTCGCTGTCTTAACGATCTTTTCGCTGGCAGCGTCCAGGCTCCTGTTCTCGTAAGCCTTCAGACGAATTCTTACAGAGTTCTTTGCCATGAATTTTTCCTCCTTATATTCACTCCCTTTTCGGGATCGCTCAGTGGAAATTCCCCGGTTATCACGTCCGTCATAACAACGTATTCCAGCGTGCCGGCAACCTCCCACTTCTTCGCGAGTGCTTACCTATACTACTACTGTAAAAACCGCATTGCAAGCCTTTTTTCAATCTTTTTTAAAAACTTGTCATATCCACGCATATCGGCGTTTCATTTTAAACTTAATAGTTAATTATGATTCCAATTTGTAAACGTTTTCATAGGATTTTTAATACTGTATCCCTTAAAGAAGAGTATTCAGACAACATTTGTTTCATCATCCTCTGTATCAATTGGCAGCTATCATATCAGACCAAAACAGCACAAAAAAAGTGAACCGCCCTCATCTTTGAAAAATTAGCGATTCACTTCCTGATTAAGTAGAAGGACAACCGTCATCGGTGATCCTATTTACATTTTTGTATACCCTTTTAAGATCATTAGTCAAATCCAATAGCTTTTTCATGGTGCGTATGATATCAGTCTCCCGGTTCATACAAAAGACCATGATCTTTCTGATACTGAAGTATAAACCCTGCATTAGCGCCTTCCAGATCACTTACCATATTATCTGTAAAGGATGGATCCGCATGATACCAGCTCTTAGTCTCAAAATAACGGTTTAATTCATTATGTACAAATACCTTGCCATGCCTTGCATAGATTTCATTGCGTGCATAAGTAAGATCCTTTGCGCTCATTCCGGCAAGATCATCAGCGGTAATCTTACGGGTTGCAGAATCCGGAAGAAGATAACCGGAATCTGATGTTTCCTGTGGAATTGGCGTAGCTGCTGGTTCTGGTGTTGATGTAGATTTAGGAATTGGTGTTTCTGAAGCTTCCGGGGTTATTGCAGGTTCAGAGGAAGCCTTTTCTTTCTTCTTTACGCCTGCAGTTTCAGATTCTTTTGGTTTGTTATCAGAAGAATGATTACTGAAATAATTCCAGCCAAAGTAACCGGCACAGAAAGCTGCCGCAATAACGACAATGAGTAAGATTGTTGTCCATGGTTTCTTCCCTTGTCTGTTATTGGATGCAGGTTCTTCTTTTGTGTCTGTCTGATGGGCTGTTTCTGTACCATCAGGCTGTTCAGCACCGCAATGATCACAATATTTACTGGATGCCGGTATCTCTGCACCACAATTTATACAGAATTTTGTTTTCTTATCTGCCATAACTGCCTCATGTCTATTGTCTGAACAACAGATGGATATGTGGATTTTCATCTGCAGCTCTGCCTAATCCTATTAATACTCTGAATGCAAAAGGAGATGCACATACTTTATCCACACATTTCCTGCTTAAAAGAATATCTGTTTCTTCATCTATATCTTTTAAATTGATATACAGTCTGTCAGGATTCCTGTCTATATAGGGAATATCCGGAAACAGTTTATGCAGATACTTCTGCATATCATCTGCCTTCATAATCTCATCAGCATTCAGCCATATCTTACGATTGAAATCCATTCAGTTTTCCCAGAGTCTGCCATCTATGAATATATGGCGGATATCATTGAAATCCGATGCCTGCTGTACAGGATACTCCGTATAGCATCTTTTTTCATAACAGTAATATACCGGATACATACCAGCTCTTATGGCACCGGTAATATCCCTGTAGAATGTATCTCCTACCATGGCAGTTTCTTCACATCTGCATCCTAATCTTTCTGCGGCTATCTGAAAGATTCTGACATCAGGTTTATCAATATGATAATCTCCACTGACAATTACCTGTTCAAAGATATCTTCCAGTCCCAGTTTCGTTATCTTTGCATGCTGGGAAGAGGATTCCCCATTGGATAAGATACCAAGCTTATAGTGTTTCTTTAATTCCAGTAACACTTCCTTACTTCCCGGCATCGGTACCTGTACTTCATCAAAGTGGGCATACCAGTATCTGGTCCAGTACTCTGCGTCCATGTCAGGGAAATAGTGCTTCTTTATATTATCCATGACATAACGTTTATCGATGGTTCCAAACTCATCCCACATCATGATCTGCTGGACCATGGTTTCTTCCTCTAATGGATCATATTCTTTATTCGATATCTTATGAATCATGTGATGGTACATACGTACAGCAGCCATATATCTGGCTGATAAAGTACCATCATAATCAAACAGTATTCCTTTAATCATGGAATCATTATAGCTTTAAGAACATATACAGGCAAAAGAAAAAGAGATCACTCATATGAATGATCTCTTATATTGAAGTTTGATTAAGCTTCGATTTCTGTGATAGTACCAGAACCTACTGTTCTGCCGCCTTCACGAATGGAGAACTTTGTTCCCTTTTCAATAGCGATAGGGCTCAGCAGTTCAACATCCATTACGACGTTATCACCAGGCATGCAGAGTTCTGTGCCTTCAGGAAGTGTAATGACACCAGTAACGTCTGTTGT
>CAZHUX010000108.1:0-3205 GCA_964535445.1 uncultured Galactobacillus sp.
TGTTATTCTTATATACATGGTAAATGTCTGTTACTAAAGAATCATATAGCTTTGTAAAACCAAATTGTTCCGTACCGGTCCCCTGTCCTGTCTGCCACCCAGTTGTTGAATCATAGTGATACATAATTTTATTGCCGCTTGGTACCTCATAAGTATCAGAAATACTGCCTATATATTCCTTGGTATAAGTATACCCGCTAATATTCTTTTGATAGGAACTGCTATTTCCCATTGTGTAGCCGTCATATTTACCTGTATATGCACTTTGCTCTACTGTAATATTCGTTAAATAATTATCAGCAATAGGGACACCATTCTCATCCACATAATGAATAATGATCTGATTATCATTTGATCTGGAATATTCAACCCAAAGTTCTTTCTGCAGTGTATCGGTATTGTTGCCAGTATCACTTTCAGAAATCTTGGCAAGACTGCTCCAGTTACCATCATTAAGGTTATATGTCATGGAAGTAATAGCAGTACCTTTATTGTTGGAATCTGTCCACCCATAATACATTTTATCGGCTGTATATCCTGTGATAGTTTCACTTGAAGGAGATACAACAGTACTTGTTGTGCTGATTGTTTTCTTTGTGTCTGGAGCAATCAGCTTTCCATTAGAATCAACATGATGAATCGTAACAGGCACTGTATTGGCTGCCTGATAAACAGCCCAGACTTCTGAGGCAAGATTGTCAGTTGAAGTGCTATTGTTGTCTGCAGTACTCGTCCACGTAACAGTACCCTTTGCATAAGTCATTGTTGTGAAAGATGTACCACTATATGAACCATGATGCATTCCAGACAAAGAATATCCATTTACAGCGGTTGCATCACTGCTTGTGACTGTATACACGTTATTGGATGGTACTGTTTTGGTAACATCATCTGCGATTTTATTCCCATCGGCATCAACACGATGAATCGTAACAGTAAGATTATTTGCAACAGGATAGGTTATATAGATGCCAAAGTCTGCATTCTCTCCAGATGCATCTGTCACACTAAATGCATACTGTCCATTAGTGGATTTTGCCACTAAGATACGCTTATTATCAGAATCATATTTAATGAATCTAAAAGTGGCACCATTTATAGAACCTTTTGCATTCTTTGTAAAATTGGGTTTTTGATTAGGCGGAAGAGTAACCGAACTAACATAATTATATGTTAATACCTTATCAGGATCCGTATTGCCTGCATAGAAATTGCTGCCATTAGCAGTATTTACAGAGCTGCCACCAATCATGGAATATCCATTAATACTAGTGCCAAGTCCATTTGTACTATCAGACATATCCGTAAAGCCAGTATTATTAGTAGTAGCCGTCAATGCCGCAACATCAAAAACTCTTGTGATCTCATTTCCTGCAGAATCCTTCAATGGATTTCCATTTGTATCCATATAATGAACTGTAATTGGTGCTACCATGGCTGTCTTAAAGACCATATATACATTGGCATTATTATCCTCTTTACCAGATACACTGTCTGTATAAACCTGCCAGTTACTATTGGCATCTACATTCTTATCTGTAGTGTAATAAAGCCTATAAGTATCTTTATTGTCAGATGTACTCTTTACGCCTTTTAATCCGGTTATAACTCTGCCATCTTTATCTCCGATTCTTGCTTCAACATAGGTATAACCTTCTACACGACTGTTTTCATTTTCATCATTTGCCCAGTCAGATAATGTGACTATATTATTATTTGCACTCTCACCAGCACCATCTCCAAATGCAGCAGATGCTGGTAATGTCGTTGGATCATCAATCGTTAATCCCTTTTCTGTAACATAATGTAATCTGACATTTGCAAATCTATATGTCTTGTCACCCTTTGTGGTATTCCACGTAATCGTAAACACACTGAAACTGTTAACACTGAATTCAGCATTAGCACTGTTATCTGATACCTCTATATCTTCTGCTACAGTATCTGCTGTAACATCTTCATCTGTTATATGATGGATCTCTACACTGTCTACATCATCCGGTAAGTCATTAGCACTGATAGATACCTGTACATTGGACGCATTATCAGGTTCTACTTTGTTACCTTCAGGATCTGATAAAGTAATATCCAGTGCATCCATACCTAATGTATCTTCATCTACATTCTTAGTAGCTGATACTGCTTTCTTTGCATCGGCATATTTCTCTTCATTACTGTCTATACCTGTTACAGATAAGGTTGTACCTTCTGGTAATCCTGCTTCTTTACCATAGGTAACTGTTACGGTATATTTCTTATCTTCTGTTGTATCTGTTAACTGAATCAGATTATTATCTGTACTCTCAGGTTCAGTGACTTCTTCTGTATCTGTATCTTCTTGTACTGGTTCTGATACAGGTACAGTACTATCTGTATCTTCACTTACCTGATCAGAAACATAGTGATAGTAAACATTACTGTCACTAGCTTCAAACCAGTCTTTTCCATTATGAAAGTAAAGCTTACCATTCTCCGGCTTTACCTTGGTTATTTCTGTATTGTCTCCTGTTACAGATGTTAAAGTATATCCTTCTACAGATGGTTTCAATGTATCAGTATATTCATCATCTGTTAACTGTATGGTATTAACAGGTATGATGTCATTCCCTTCTTCATCTACTGCATGTACAGTTACCTCTGGTCTTTTACTCCATACCAGAGCATAGTATGTACTTCCATGTACACTCATACTCATGTCTTTTACGGCATTGTTATCATCTGTGTCTAATGCGGAGATATTCTCCTTTGAGAGGTCAGTGACTGTGTACTGCTGATCCTTGTTAACAAGCTTTACAGATACATCTTCATTGTTATTCTCTGTTAATGGAGAAGCATCATTTTCATAGCCTGCATATACATTAATGTTTCTGCTGTCTGAAGATGGTATTTCATTACCATTGGAATCTGTAAAAGAGAGATCATACAGTAATATACCTTTGATATCTGTATTATTCTCTTCCCCGTCTTCTATAAGCTTTGCCTGTATATCCTGATATTCCTTATCTGTTACTTCTTTTAAGGATATCTTAGTATCTTCAGGTAAATTATGTTCTTCTGCAGTTATTGATAATGATAGCTTTCCAAAGGATTGTGTATCTATGCTTATTGTATTCTGATAGGCAGGATAGCTGCTGCGGTCTTCTTCATCTGCATCTGTTACAAGAGAATAGGAAAGACCTGTCAGAACAGTCATAACCATAATCAG
>CAZHUX010000109.1:0-3045 GCA_964535445.1 uncultured Galactobacillus sp.
GCCATCCGGATTTTCGACAAGAACACCATCCTCTTTGATTTCAAGAACCTTTGTGCTTGTCAAAAGTTTAACACCGCGCTTAGCAAGATCGCCAAGCAGATTCGGCAGTGTAGGACCTTCATCTTTTGCAATGGCAGGCGTCATTTCCACTACTGTAGAACCGATGCCACGCGTCATACCAATCCAGTTTGCAGTTTCAGCTCCGACTGCACCGCCTCCGATAATGACATTATTGGCACCAGGTGCCTCTTTTCCTGCAAGAATATCAAATGCAGTAACAACGTTCTTTCCATCTGCACCAGGAATATGCGGAATGACAGGAACAGCACCTGCCGCATAGACGATCACATCCGGGTTGACCTGCTTCACAAGATCTTCCGTGACTTCTGTCTCATAATGAATCGGTACACCTAACTTCTCCAGCTGATGTACCTGCCAGCGGACATAGTTACGCATGGCAGACTTAGATGGAGGAATGGATGCCAGAAGCATCTCTCCTCCTGCCGATACTCCCTTTTCATAAACTTCAACCGTATGTCCTGCCTTTGCGGCCTCAATGGCTGCAGAAGCACCTGCAGGTCCTGCACCGATCACCATGACATGCTTAGGTTCAGCTGCCTTTACAGTTTCAGGATAATCAACCTCATTACCTGTACGAGGATTCAATACACATCCGCCCTGATTCTGCATGAAGATCTGCAGCATGCAGCCCTTGAGACATCCAAGACATGTGCGGATATCTTCAAAGTCTCCTGCCTGTGCCTTGTTTGGAGCATCTGGATCGACAATGGATGCGCGTCCGAATGCAACAAGATCTGCTTTTCCTTCCTGAATCGTCTGATCTGCAAGCCGCATATCTGTATAGCGGGAAGAGGCAATGACAGGAACATGAGAAACCTTTTTGATCTCTTCAATATCATCATTCAGCCATGCCGGATCCGTATACATGGTCGGCATCAGAGCATCAGCGTTATAAGAGCATCCGGCAGAGACGTCGATGTAATCCACACCTGCTTCTTCAAGATATGGAATCATTGCCTTTGTCTCAGCAAGACTTCTGCCGCCTTCAACTGCTTCTCTGGAAGAAATACGAACACCGATGATAAAGTCATCATCTGTCTGTGCGCGGCACTCACGGATGACTTCCTGCACAATACGGACTCTGTTCTCCAGTCCGCCGCCATACTGATCCGTACGGTCATTTGTTGTAGCAGAGAGGAATTCCATCAGAAGATATCCATAGGCATGAATCTCCACGCCGTCAAAGCCTGCTTCTTCAGCCCTGCGTGCAGCTGATCCGTAATCTTTGATCAAAGCAGGAATTTCTTCAAGAGTAATACGATGAGGCTTGCAGCCATAGACCGGATCTAATGCTGCAGATGCAGACCAGGGCTGATAGCCTCCATTTACCTGTGGAGAAGTCTGACGTCCGGCATGATACAACTGTGCTACGGTCAGTGTTCCGGTGTCATGAATACGCTTGGTAAAAGTCTTCCAGCTTTCCACCTGTTCATCCTTCCATAAACCTGGAATCTTGACGAAGGCGCGTCCTTCTGGTCTCACCGCAACGCTTCCCGGAATCACCAAGGCAAAGCCTCCATTAGCCTTGGCCTCGAAGTACTTGATGTACCGTTCTGTGCACATGCCATCCGTGGTCGCAAGATTCATGACCATACCTGGAACGACTGTGCGATTCTTCATTGTTTTTCCTTTGAGATTGTAAGTACTGAATAAACTGTTAAGCATAGGGATTCTCCTTTCATTATTATTATGTTTCTCCCTTATTGCGTCACATGTGACGCTTTCAGCCAAAATCAGTTTTATCTGTCACTGGTGACAGATATATATAAAAGAAAATTTTTTTATTCACGGTCCAGATTTTCAGAAACCCGTTCTAACAGGCTCTGAAGTTCGACAATATCTTTTTCTGAAAAGCCATCAAGAAGCTTATCTGCCACGAGTTTCTTATCAGATTGTATGCTTTCGAGTACCTGTAATCCTTTGTTTGTAGGAAATAAAAGTTTCTGCCTTTGATCCTTTGGACTATAAGCTGTTGCAATCATACCTTTTGACTCAAGACGTGAAACAATGCCAACAACAGCTGAATGCTGAATCTGCATGTGTTCCTCTAGACTTTTCTGTGTTGCACTTCCGGCATTCTGCACAATATATTCCAATGCATTTGACTGTGTGAATGTAAGTTCAAAACTGTTCAGCTTTGTATTTGCATACCTTTCTTCTCTTTCCCAGATATGTTTGAACAGTAAACATATATTAATATGATCTGTCATAATCATCTCAGATATGTCACATGTGACATTCTTTCTATTACTGTCATAACATGTGTATTTTCCCATGTCAATATCACATTTATATAAACCAGCAGCATTGTTTTTAAAAGCATAGAAAAACGTCCGTATCATTATTCAGAAAATTTCTATGTTGTTGTTTTGATGCTGAATAAAATCCTGTATGGGATCACCATAAAACAGTAGCGGTCGACACGATGTCTCTCTGTAAAAAAACGTCATCAGATGGCTGTTGAGCTGATCAGCAGATTATGGAGGAACGCATATGATGATTAATAATCACGCTGCTCGTTACAGTTGCAATAGCAAATTCCTTGCGGATCAGGATCTGTGCTATCCATGATTACATGACAATGCGGCCATACTGGTTTTCCATATATGCTTCATATCCGCAATGTACTAAAACCGGTCATGCAAATTCGAAAAACAAATGATGCATTGTCATTTATGTCATCACAGAACTGTTTTGATGTGAAGCGGTTGTGCAGCCGGCAGGCAATGCCATTACCAGAATCAGTATGATCCCTTTCATTCTCCCGAATTCAGTTTCAGAATCCGTTCGGCATTGCCATGGGCGATCTTTTCCTTATCGGCATTGGAAAGATCAGAATCTTCCAGCATGGAGCGGATGTTATCCGGAATACAATAAGGATAATCTTCACCCCAGAGAATATGATCCGTGCCGAACTTCTCCAGACAATAGCGGAAATTGGCATCATACGTCATTCCCGATGGA
>CAZHUX010000110.1:0-3006 GCA_964535445.1 uncultured Galactobacillus sp.
TGGTAGATGATCCTCAGAAGACATTGCTTGAAATCAATGTAACTAAAGCAGGGAATGCATAAAGAATAAAGATATGGATAAAGCAAAGAAACTTTCTAAATACAAGGATGACCGCAGACTGATATATCATTATCTGATACAGAAATAAAAGATGCCTCACGGCATCTTTTAACATACAAAATTCAGATAATACGGAAGCTGCTTACGCCACCATGGCCAGTCATGGGCAACATCATTACCCCAGAAATCAACCCATGCAGGAATATTCTTATATTCAAATAATTCCTTCATACGCTGGGCATCTTCCTGCATCGGATGTTCCCAGGCACCTCTGCCGCAGCATATGATGATGTCTCTGTGACGGTACATCTCTACATATGGATGATCATACGGCATGCCATTGATATAATCCACCGGAGAGTTGTTATAAACAAGATCATCCATGTAATCAGGGAAGAATAATCTTGCATTATAAGCACCGGATAAGGCAATGCATCCGGAGAAGATATCCGGTCTTCTTAATAAGAAGTTCAAGGCATGATAGCCTCCCATGGAACATCCGGTTGTTAATATGCCATTGGCTTTATGGCCGCCATTAGCAGCTGTATTGATGTCATAGATGCGTGGCACAAGTTCATCTACAACATAGTGATAATAGGCTTCCTGCTGTTCTATACGGTTTCTGTTATCCCAGTCATTGACTCTGGACCATGAGTTCTGATCATTGGAATCAATGCAGAACATCTGTATTCTGCCGGCATCGATATATGGTGCAGCCGCATCAATCATGCCGTTATTGGCATAATCGAACCATCTGCCATCCTGGGAAGGGAATACCAGAACAGGTTTTCCTGCATGTCCATATACCTGGAATTCCATATCCCTGCCAAGGTTAGAAGAGTATTCTTTAAACCATTCAGTTTTCATCAGTTAACTCCTTCTTAGCGTAGACATATTTGACAAAGTCAAATACTTCTTCTTTCTCTGGGAATCTTGCAACATAGAATTCATTACCCATGGCAGAACCTATTAACTCAGGCATTCTTTCATGCATGACAATAGACTGACCATACTTTGAAAAGATAGCAGCCTGATTATGCAGATAGAGGTCATTATAACGGTCACGTTTGCCTACATACACAGAGTAATAAGGACGGGTAGTTTTATAAAGACCTTCATTATACATAGCCATATTGGCATAAATCAGATATACATTTATGTCATTGGCAAAGTTCATCATGTCCGGAGTATAGCCTCCCGGTGGACGCATGTTGACTTCTAATCCAACCAGATCACCCTTGTGTCCAAGACCCGGCTTATCTTCGGATAAACGGAAGTATTCAGTATGGAAGAAACGGCCTTTGATATCAAAGGCATGAATGACTCTTTCACCAGCTTCATTGAGATCAGCCGGAATCTTTCTGACACTGTAATACCAGCATTCATCTTTCTGATTCACGATATCCATGATCGGATCAGGGAAGACATGTGATGTACGGAAGATAATATTGTTATTTTGATCGGTTATACCATCAAAAGATACAATAGTACCCGGTACAAATTCTTCCATAATATATGGAACCTGCAGATGCTGACGATAGAAGTCCCTTAATTCCTTATCATTATGGATCTTCCATGTATAGTTGGCACCAACACCATCATCAGGCTTAACAATAACCGGATAACCGACTTCGTCCACAAATGCCTTGCCAGAATCATAGTCAGATACCATATGATATCTGGCCGTAGGTACACCTGCCTTGGCATAATACTTTTTCATATTGGACTTGGTCTTGAAACGCATGACGGTATCTGTCTTATCACCAGTGGTGATATTGAAGTCTGTACGTAAGCGGGCATCCTGTTCCAGCCAGTATTCGTTGTTACTTTCAAGCCAGTCTATCTTTCCATGTTTATGTGCAAACCAGGCTACAGCACGATACATCTGATCATAGTCTTTCATATTGCCAACCTGATAGTATTCATCACATGCATCTTTCATATTCTGAGATAAACTGTCCCAGGAATCTTCACCAATGCATAAAGATGTTCCACCGATCTGTTTCCAGGCTAATGGAAACTGATAATATGTTTTTGGAAATGTCGGCGATATGAATACAAAGTTCTTAGCCATACTTTCACATCCTTTTCTAATGCACACGAATTCTATCATAATTCTGAAAACGTGAAACATTTTTATGAAAGTATATAATAGGTACAGGAGTCACAGTATGAACAGATTAGAAGAAGACCGCAAATCAATAGACGAAATAGATAAGCAGATTACTGAACTATTTGAAAAGAGATTTACAGTAGTGCAGGATGTCATTGCATATAAGATAGAGAATGACCTGCCGATATTGAACAGCGGCAGGGAAGACGATATAACAAAGAAGAATACAGAACGTATTCAGAATGAAGAAATACGTCCGTATTTTACAGAATGGTATAAGAAACTGCTGTCTTTATCGAGACAATACCAGCAGGACATCTTAGATAAAAGGAAGGAGCATTAATATGGGTGAATTATTAAAACAGTTAAGAAAAGATAATATGCAGGCAATGAAGGATCATGACACTGTAAAGAAGGGTGTACTTTCATTAGTGATATCTGCAATTGCATTAAAGGAAAAGGAAAGCGGCAAAGAACTTTCCAGAGAAGAAGAGATTACCTGCATTCAGAAGGAACTGAAACAGCAGAAAGATTCCCTGGCTGAAACACCAGCAAGCCGTACGGATCTGATTGATCAGACAAACCAGAAGATTGCTATCCTGGAAGGATATCTTCCAAAGCAGATGTCAGAGGAAGAAATCAAGGATGCTATCATGAAGATTGTTTCTGATCAGAACCTGGAATTAACAAAGAAGAACCAGGGTAAGATCATGAAAACCATGATGAGTGAATATAAAGGGAAGACAGATGGCAAGGCTGTCAATCAGGTTCTTGGAACATTATTGAAATAAGAGACAGAAGCGGGAGCATGGCTGTGCTGCCCGCTTTTAATA
>CAZHUX010000111.1:0-2847 GCA_964535445.1 uncultured Galactobacillus sp.
GTTATAACCTGATATACAAGATCAGCTGTCTTCTTGCCAAGATCATCATAGTTAACACCACATGTCGCAAATGCACCGCTTGTGACGAAGGAATCCGCACCGGCATAGAATGGAATGCCTGCTTCAGTAAGTTCCTGGGAAACAGCACCAGCCGCAGCCATAACAACGTTATCTGTTGGTGTAAATACAGCATCAACCTTATCAGAAATTAATGAAGATACAGCCGTTAATACTTCATCATTTGTGTTACCGGTAGCTTCTGGAGATTCAATTCCCTTTTCCTTCAGATATTCCTTGGCTTCTTCAATAGACTTGGTGGAGTTTGTTTCACTCTTGGAATACAGAAGACCAACCTTCTTGATGTCCGGATTCACACTGAGCATCATATCGATAATCTGTTTGGTATTCAAAGCATCAGATGTACCTGTAACATTCTTTAATCCTGTTAACTTTGCGGCATCCGGATCAGATACAGCGGCATAGACAACCGGAATATCAGTACCTTCTGCGGATACAACAGCTGTCTGAGCTGCTAATGTTGCAATAGGGACAATAGCATCTACGCCATCTGTAACCGCACCATCTGTAATCTGTTTGATGGTTGTCTGATCATTCTGACCAGACTGTACTTCACCATAGTCAATTGTGACATTGTTCTTCTTGGCTAATGCGTCTAATTCGTCTGTAATCGCATTTGCGATCTGGTCTAATGATGCATGATCCAGTTGTTTCACAATTGTTACTTTGTAAGTCTTCTTGGAAGAAGATGAAGCAGTGGAACCTGATGAAGATGATGAGCATCCTGCAAGTGAAGCAGCCGCGAGCATTGCGGATAAAGCAACTGTAATAACCTTTTTCATGTGATCTTTCCTCCTTTTACAATGCATTTCATACCCAGAGAAACAAAAAAGCACTTATCCAGTAAAGGACAAGTGCTATGACCTGCGGTACCACCTTTTTTAGCATTTCTGCTCTCTCGAATGAAAATGCAATCACATTTTCTGTCTTCTAACGCTGACACTGCGTCCTGAAATACTTGCCTAAGCTTTCATCAGGCCCTCACGGGTCCATTTGCATACCGCTCACGGCAGGGCTCTCACCATCCCCTGCTCTCTTATCCGCTGCGTCGTATGTTTGATCTCCCGATCAACGGTTTGTTTGTATACAAGCATTTTAGGGATACTGTACTTCTAAGTCAATAACTTTCAGAAGAATTATGCAATTATTTTCATTCATAAAATGTAAATTCTTTCATTCAGTTACATGAACAGTTACTGATTCTTATGGCTTATAATCATTTTATGAATAATACTTTTAAACAGATTATCCTTGCGGCTGGCAAAGATATGCAGAAAAGAGATCTGACCGTAGAGACATGGGGAAACATCTCGGTAAGAGACCCTGAAACAGGTCTGATCTATCTGACACCATCCGGCATGGATTACAGCACATTAACAGAAGACGATATCGTAGTGCTGAATGAAAATGGAGATATCGTCGAAGGTAACAGGAAGCCTTCTGTAGAGAAGATGCTTCATGTTCTGATCTATCAAAGACGCAGAGATGTCAATGCAATCCTGCATACGCATCCTGTCTCTTCTACCGTATTTGGTGTTTTACATCAATCTATTCCTGTAGTGACAGATGAAATGGCACAGGCCATTGGCGGCCCTGTACAGTGTGCAGAATATGCTTTGCCGGGATCCATGGAACTGGCGCATAATGCGGATAAGGCATTAGGAGATGTACAGGCTTGTCTTTTAGCCAATCATGGAGCGATCTGTGTTGGCAAAGATATGAAGGAATGTTTTAAGGTAGCAGTTGTACTTGAAACATCAGCGGATATCTATGCCAGAGCATTAAGCATTGGCAAACCGATAGAAATCAGTAAGGAAAATGCCGCATGGATGCGTGACTTTGCGGTGAATAAGTATGGACAGAGATAAGGAGTATTAAAATGAATTTCAAACAATTGGATGTTGTCAGAATCACGGATGATGGAAAGGCAGTTGTCATTTTAGATCAGACTAAGCTGCCGAATCATGAAGAGTATCTGACCCTTACAAATGAGCAGAGCATGTGGGATGCGATCAAGCTTTTACAGGTAAGAGGTGCTCCGGCAATCGGTGTATTTGCCGGCTATGCCATGGCTGTATTAGCACAATATAATGAAGCTTCTGATTATGATGCCTTCAAGAAAGAATTTGACCGGCAGGCAGATTACCTCAATACATCAAGACCTACTGCTGTTAACCTCAGCTGGGCATTAAACAGAATGAAGAAGTATGTATCTGATCACAAGGAAGATCTGGATACATTAAAGAAAGATCTGATTACAGAAGCCAGACAGATTGACAGTGAAAACCTGGAAATGAACCGTAAGATAGCAGAATATGGTGTTACCCTTCTGCATGATGGAGATGGTATTCTGACCCATTGCAATGCCGGTTATCTTGCCTGCCTTGGCTATGGTACAGCGACTGCACCTATGTATATGGCACAGGAAAAAGGCATGCATATCCATGTTTATTCCGATGAGACAAGACCATTGTTACAGGGCGCAAGATTAACTTCCTATGAGTTATATAAGGCAGGTATTGATGTCACTTCTATCTGTGACAATATGGCTTCATTAGTCATGAAACAGGGCAAGGTACAGTGTGTCATGGTAGGGTGTGACAGAATCGCCGCAAATGGTGACTTTGCCAATAAGATCGGAACGTCTGGTGTAGCCATATTAGCTAAGTATTATGGCATTCCATTCTATACATTAGGTCCTTCTTCCACGATTGATTTCAATACGCCGACTGGTGATGATATTCATATTGAGATGAGAGATCCGGAAGA
>CAZHUX010000112.1:0-2802 GCA_964535445.1 uncultured Galactobacillus sp.
CTTTGACAGAAAGGCACTTTCTGAATACAACACCAGTCACATGACCGTTTTCAGAAAGTATTTCCTTCGGACCCCATCCCGGATTGATGACAACACCTTCGTTTTCAGAATCTTCAATTTCATCATTAGATGCAGGCATTGTATCTCTTAATTCCAGGCAATAGAGACCGGTCTTCCCATCAGACAGACGGACAGAAGATCTTGCCACATCCATGGCAACGTTACCGCCGCCGATCACAACCGTATCACCATCCAGATGCATGGATTCATGATCTTTATTTACCTGAGCCAGGAAATCAACAGCTGAGACAACACCTTCAACATCTTCACCAGGGCATCCTGCTTTTCTTCCCTTGGCACATCCGATGGCGATATAGAATGCCTTGTATCCCTGTTTCTTCAGCTCATCAATGGTTACATCTTTACCGACTTCCGTGTTGCATACAAAGTGAACACCCATCTTGCGGATGACATCGATTTCAGCACGCAAGGTATCTTTTGGCAGACGGAATGATGGAATTCCATGCATCAGCATGCCACCCGGTTCCTCTGCCTTATCAAATACCGTAACATTGGCATAACCCATTCTGGCAAGGAAATAAGCACAGCTTAATCCTGCCGGACCAGCACCGATAATGGCAATCTTCTGCGGCCATGGTTCCGTATTACCTTTTCGATACAGAGGTTCAGGAATATACCGGGTGTCTGATTTCAGATCCAGATCTGCAACATATCTCTTGATCTCATCAATAGCAACCGGTTTATCCAGAACACATCTTGTGCAGGCTTCTTCGCAGCGCTTGTTACAGATGGCACCGCACACTGCCGGCAGCGGATTATCCATTTTGATTAATTCCAGAGCTTCACGGTATCTGCCCTCTTTTGCAAGCTCAATATATCCCTGTACAGATACATGAGCAGGGCAGGCTGCTTTACATGGACTGGTTCCGGTCTCATGACAATTACGCATATTCGTATTGCGGTAATCACGGTTCCATTTGCTTTCATCCCAGACCTGATCATCCGGAAGTTCCTGTTTCGGATAAGAGATAGGACCGTTTTTTGTCAGAAGCTTCTGGCCTAACTTTGCGGCACCTGCCGGACATACTTCCACACATTTGCCGCAGGCAGTACATTTGCTGCGGTCTACATGAGCACGATACGCACTTGCGGAAAGATTCGGTGCATTATACAACTGAGAACATCTTAAGGCAAAGCAGGAGCCGACATGACAGTTACAGATACCGATGGATTTATTCGGCCCGTCAATATTTGCAACTTCATGCATATAACCGTTCTTTTCGGCATTTTCTAATACCTGCATGACTTCTTCATAAGATGCTTTCTTACCCTTGCCTGTATCAATCAGGTAGTCCGCATAATCACCAGTCATGATGCACATGGAATCTTCCAGTTCTCCACATCCTTCCCCTCTGATTCTCATAGCCCGGCGGCACTCGCAAGGGGTCAATGCATAATGATCGGTATATTTCTTCAGCCAATAGCTGATCTGTTCAACAGATACTGCCTGTCTGACATCCGGAATTGACTGTTCCAGCGGAATGACTCTTAAGGCAACTCCTGCTCCTCCGGGTGGAATCATCGGGGCAATCTTCGCTAAAGGGATTTCTCCCATTTCATAGAACATATCCGCAATCTGCGGATACTTCTGAATCAGTCTGTCATTCTTGACCATGTTCTCCATGGATCCAAGAATGAAGATCGGCATATTGTACTGTTTGTGATGGTCTTCATTTTCCCAGTTGAATTCCACTAATCCGATGTCACAGAGATGATCCAGCATTCTTTCAACATATTCCTGATCGAAACCGGATTTCTTAGCAAGCTCTGAAGGAAGATAATTATGTCTGATCTTCATCTTCATGCCAAGATCGCATTCATCATCACTGAGCATATCGCATAATCCATACATATTTTCTGATTTTTCCGCCAGTTGTTTTACTGCACCGGTACTGGCTGTCATCTGTGCAATATGCAGGCACAGCCTGACTACTTTTTCCTTTTCTGCCATAAACACTCCTTTTTCACTCAATGTGATTATGGATAGAAACAGATCATTAACGGATTAACAGAAACATATGTTTGTGTATATAATTTACATATCAAAGAAAATGTGAATGTAACATGATTGAAAGAAAAACAGAAAAAGACTATCTGATTGATTCTGCCATCCAGCTGTTCTCCAGATACAGCATCAGTAAAGTAACCGTAAAGGATATCTGTGAAAACTGCGATACCAGCAGACGTACTTACTACAATTATTTCAAAGATAAGAACGATATCGTTGCACAGTGTTTCGTTACCCTTACCAGACAGTATTACACGGACCACATGCATGAGATGACCATGCATTCTCTGCTTTTGTTTATGGCTGAAGAAGTATGTGACAATGCCGGATTCTTCCGGAATGCTTTTTCTTATAAAGGTCAGAATAATATACGTAATTCTCTTGTTTCGCCACTGGCTGCGATTCTGGAAGAACTTTACAAGGAAAAATGGCATCAGAAACCGGATCAGAAAGTAATAGATGCATTGCTTTTCTTTATTTACGGCATGCTTTCCTACATTGAAAAGGAAATTGTATCCAAACAGATTCCTGATGCTGAGACTTCCGTAGCCTTCTTTGAAAATGCCATGCCGGAAATTCTTGTAAAAGCTTACTACCGGTAACTGTTTTACCCAAAAAGACCATGCGGAATATACCGCATGGTTTGCCTTTTTGCATTAACTAAAGCATCTTTTTCAGATCATTCAGAACTGAAAGACTTGGCTTTGGAATCC
>CAZHUX010000113.1:0-2688 GCA_964535445.1 uncultured Galactobacillus sp.
CACAAAATTATAATTTATATATGAATCTTGTTGGGAGGATAAGTAAGCGTTTACGCATAAATTAAAGTGACGTTCATCACGTGAAACAGGTCATTCATCCGGTAAGTGTTATGTCTGAATTATTTTTAATTAAGATACTCATATCCTAACAGGAGCAATTCCATACAAAAAGAGGGGAGAAAACTTATTATGAAGTCAGGAAAGATGTTGAAACGTCTTTTAATGGCAGTATTAATGGTTGGCTTGACATTAAGTCTTCTGGTAGTGCCGTCATTTAAGACAACAGTTCATGCAGAAGGAGAAAACGCTGCAGTAACTGCAGACAAAACAGGAGTATTGCAGGTAAAGGTTGTATATGTGGATGACTCAAATGTTTCTCACGATGTACAGTCAGGTACTGCCTTCCTTATTAACAGTACAACTGCTTTAACTGCTAACCATGTTGTTACTGTAGATGATGATGTCATGGAGCAGATCGCTGATCTTTGGGGAAATGGCAAGACTGCTTCACAATGCCGCAGCAAGTTACAGATTGAAGTAACAATACTGGAAGATAACACAATGACTGCTACTGTTGCCACAAAGAGTGACAGTTTCGATACAGCAGTTCTTTCCTTACAGCAGGAAATCACAGGCAGAACAAGCTTAAAGCTCAGAAAGTCTTCTGAGGTAAAGCAGACTGAACAGTGCTTTGCATTAGGATTCCCGGCTGAATTCGCAGCTTTACAGGATGTCGCAACATATACAAGTGATGATGTCACAATCTCTGATGGACTTGTTTCCAAGATTGCTACAATCGGTGGAACAGATTACGTTGTATCCAATGCCCAGCTTCAGGGTGGATTCTCTGGCGGACCATTAGTAGACGCAAATGGTAACGTCATCGGTATCTGCAGAGGCAAGACAACCCAGGCTGAAGGATTTGAAGCAGATTATTCTTATTCCGTAGCTACAGATAAGGTTATCTCTATGCTGGATTCCTGGAACATCTCTTATGATTCTGCTGATGCTGCACCTACTGCAAGTGCAGATGCCGAGGAAGAGGAAGAGAAGGCTCCGGAAGTAGATAAGACAAAGTTAGCAGCTGAAATTTCCAAGGCTTCTCCACTTGCCAAGGATAACAAGTATACAGATGCATCTCTTGAAAAGTTATCTGATGCAATCAATGCTGCAACAAAGGTTAACAATGATGACAAGGCTACTCAGGAACAGGTAGACAGTGCCTTAAAGACATTACAGAATGCTGAAGACAGTCTGGAAGAGAATTCCTTCCTGCAGACACATCTTGTTCTTGTCATAGGTATTGGTGCTGCAGTAGTTGCACTCATTGTCATTCTGATCATTGTTCATTCTTCCAAGAAGAAAAAGTCAGAAACATATGTCAATAACAATTCCGGTTTCAACCCGGTTCCTCCAACAGGACCAGAATCTAACGGACCGGCAGCCTTCAACAACGGATACAATGAGAATCCGGCAACCCCACAGCCTTCACCAATGGATAACAATCCATATGCAGGCGGTCAGGATACAACATTACTTGGCAACTCTGCTGGTGAAACAACAGTTCTTGGTGGAACAGCTCCTGAGACAACCGTACTGAACAATAACAACTATGGTGTTCTTGTTCGTAACAAAGATGGTGAAAACATCAAGATCACACGTGATCATTTCCGTATCGGACGTGAAAGAAATCAGGTTGACTACTGTGTTTCTGATAATACTAACATCGGCCGCTTACATGCTGAGATTGTCTCCAGTGGATCCAAGACATACATTGTTGATAAGAACAGCCGCAACCATACATTCGTAAATGATGTACGCTGCGAACCTGGACAGCAGGTAGAGCTGAAAGATGGCGATACAGTAATGCTCGCAGATGAAGCATTCACATATCACAAGAGTTTCTAATTTGTAACAAACAGAAAGGACAAGCAGATGAATTTCTTGACAGCAGAATGGACAGATGTCGGTACTAAAAAGACAACAAACCAGGATTCGATGCTGGTAATGCAGGCATCAACTGATCATGGAAATGTACTGCTTGCAGCTCTGTGCGATGGCATGGGCGGCCTCTCAAAGGGAGAAGTCGCCTCTGCCACTATGATCAAGGCGATTGCCGGATGGTTCACAGATCAGTTCCCGGATCTTCTTAAAACAGGTCTGGACAGAAATGCACTGTGGGACCAGTGGCGGAAGCTTATATCAGACACAAGCGACCGTATTGCCGATTATGGTGCTATGAAGCACGTGAATCTTGGCACGACTGCGGTCGCTTTGCTCATAGTGGAAAATAACTATTACATCATGAATGTCGGTGACTCACGTGTATATCTGATTACGGATGCAGCGTATCAGATGACCAAGGATCAGACATATGTACAGCGTGAAATGGATGCCGGGAGAATGACACCCCAGCAGGCTTTGAATGATCCTCAGAGAAATGTACTGTTACAGTGTATTGGTGCAAGCCGGAATATCATTCCTGATTTCTCATATGGAACAACAAAACCGGGACAGGTATTCATGCTTTGCTGTGATGGTTTCAGACATGTGATTGCTCCGGCAGAGTTCTACAATGCTTTTAATGCAAATGTATTGAAGAACAAGGATGTCATGGTCCAGAAACTGAAAGAGATTACGGCTCTGAATATTTCACGTAATGAAGATGATAATATCAGTGCCATATTG
>CAZHUX010000114.1:0-2591 GCA_964535445.1 uncultured Galactobacillus sp.
AAAATCGGAATAGAAATAGCAACCAATACGGCAATTATTGCTACTACGATCAGTAATTCAGCGAGTGTAAAACCTTTTTTGTTCTTAATTCTTTTAATCATATTCTTTCTCTCTTTTCCTGAAGATTTGTTCTTAATTTACTAGAACTCACCTACCATTTAATACTCTAACATCTGTTCATAAAACCATCAAGATATTTAATTTGCTTTACTAAAATGTATAAGTCAATCTGTTGAAATTGTCACATTACATATAGTTGTACATTGTAAACATAGGCAGGTATATGGCTATGACAATAAACCCTGCCATGACTGCCATAACTATCAACAATGTTGGTTCTATCTTGGATATAGCTCTCTTAGTGGCATAGTCAGATTCATTAGCATAATAGTCACCAATCGTCTGTAATGTAGGCACTAATTCACCAGTCTTTTCACCTACCCCTGTCATTTCCTTTAATACCTGCGGGAAGTATTTACTTTTGGCAATCACTTCTGACAGAGGATGACCGGTTTCTACTTTTTCGACCATCGCCTTGACATCTAACTGTAAAGCATAGTTGCTCATGCATCTGGATGTAACATCCAGAGCTCTGGATACAGGTAAGCCTGCCTGGATTAATGCGGCCATGGTATTCGCGAATTCCTGAGCACCGGATAACATGTTGATATTGCCTATAACCGGCATCTTCAACATATTCTCCGCATGCTTTAGCTTACCTTTTTCAGTATGATGCCACAGGGTTAAACCTATGTAAATGGCTAAGATCACACCCACTATCACTAACCACCATCTGCCAAAGAAATCAGAGATATTAATCAATATGACGGTCATGGTTGGCAGCTTTCCACCTAAGGAATCAAAGACACTGGTTAAGGTAGGAATCACTCTGATCATGACTATTAATAAAACAACAATCGCTACCGCCACAACAAACAATGGATACGATAACGCCTGCTTTACCTTCTGAGATGTCTGATAAGACTTCTCATAGTAATGCTGCATGGTTTTAAATGACTCTTCCAGAGTACCGGACATTTCACCTGCTCGTAGTGTTTCTACAAACACTACCGGTAATCCGGGATCATTCTTTTCAAAAGCAGTAGCTAATGGTGTACCCTGGGCTACATCCTCGGCAGAAGATTCCAGCATCTTCTTTAACTGCTTATCCTTTGTCTGGGCAGCGATCATCCGGATACAGTTATCAATGGAAACACCGGATCCAAGAATAATTGAAAACTGTGAACACATGACAGATAAAGCCTTTGGATCCAGTTTCTTATGCAGATCTGCATTCAGAAAGCTCCAGACACCACCTGTCTTTACCTCACTAATTTTCAATACAACCGGATACTGTGCCTTGATCCTTGATACGGCAGTATATTCATCTGCCGCATCAATGACACCATTCACCTTTACACCGCTTGCTGATAAAGCCTGATATTTATATGTCATCATAGGCTGTATTCCTCTTAAATTCTCTTATTGTCCCATGGTGAAGAAGAAAATCCACCCATACCTGTATTCTGCTTTACATAATTCGCATCATTGGCAGCTTCTACGGCAGTATTGCCAGAAATGAGATTTCTCTTAACCATATCAATCAGACAGTTATCCATCGTCTGTGAACCCAGATTCTTTGAAGCCAACAAAGCAGACTGCATCTGCGGTGTCTTGCCTTCCCTGATCAGATTTTTAGCCGCATCATTGATAATAAATACTTCACATGCAGCACATCTGCCATGACCACTCTTATGTACTAATAACTGCTGTGACACTACTGCTTTCAGAGTCGTAGATAACTGCAGTCTGATTTGCGATTGTCTTTCGGCAGGGAAGGTTCCGACAATACGGTCTATGGAATCTACTGCACTGTTGGTATGCAGTGTAGAGAACACCAGATGACCTGTTTCGGCGGCTGTCATAGCCGTTTCCATTGTCTCTGCATCTCTCATTTCACCTATCAGAATTACATCAGGATCCTCTCTTAAGATAGCTCTCAGACCATCTGCGTAAGTACGTGTATCTCTGCCTATCTCACGTTGTGAAATCAATGCCTGATCAGGTTCATAGACATACTCTATCGGATCTTCCAGAGTGATGATATGTTCTCTTCTTGTATGATTGATCGTATTTAAAACAGAAGCTAATGTTGTCGACTTACCGGATCCGGTTTCACCTGTTACCAAGACAATTCCTTTTTTATACGTAGTAAATGTTTTTACCACTTCCGGTAAACCTAATTCTTCTAAAGCAGGAATATGATCGCTTAAGATACGTAAGGCACAGTTAATCCCTGCAGAAGTATGGAACAGATTGATTCTGCATCTGTGACCTGCAATTGTCTTTGAAAAATCCAGTTCCCCGATTTCTTCCATCTCACGATACTGATCACCAGCCAAGGATCTGGCGATAGAAAGACTGTCATCTGCTGTAAGGACATCATCTTCACTGTCCTGTAATAATCCATCAATTCTGAATTTAGGTCTGACTCCAGCCTCTAAATGAATATCCGAGGCATTAAGAGATGCTCCTGTTTCTACCAGTTTATTTATATCCAGCATATGCACTTACCTACTCTATTGTCGCAA
>CAZHUX010000115.1:0-2582 GCA_964535445.1 uncultured Galactobacillus sp.
TTAATTTACGGAACATTTCAATGATCTGTTCTTTTGTGGCAGGTCTAGGATTGCCAGGGAAGGTTGCATCATGCATAGCATCTTCAGCTAACTGATCCAGATCTTCTTCTCTGATTCTGTCGTTCTTAGGATTGATGCCGACATCTTCAGATAACTGCTTGACCGCGTTGATGGCTGCGTCACGATATTCTTCCTGACTCATTTCGTCAACACCCCTGACTCCCATGGCTCTTGCGACTTCTCTGTATTTTTCACCAGTATAGTCGCGGTTGAATTCCATGGAGACAGGCAGAAGACTTGCAAAGGTAACACCATGTGGTGTGTCATAGTGAGCACTTAATTGTATGTGCCATGGCATGGTCAATGCCAAGACCAACATTAGAGAAGCCCATACCGGCAATATACTGACCTAAGGCCATACCTTCTCTGCCTTCTTTTTCGTTCTTTACAGCAGAACGTAAGTATTTGGAAATCAGACGAATAGCTTCCAGATGGAACATATCTGTCATTTCCCAGGCAGCCTTGGTTGTATAGCCTTCAATGGCATGTGTTAATGCGTCCATGCCTGTAGCTGCCGTTAATCTCTTAGGCATTGTGGACATCATATCAGGGTCTACAACGGCAATAATCGGCATGTCATGCGGGTCAACACAGACAAACTTTCTTTCCTTTTCAGGATCTGTAATAACGTAGTTGATAGTTACTTCAGCAGCTGTACCAGCTGTTGTAGGAACGGCAATGATAGGAAACAGGGTTTAATGCGATTCTGTTAACCATATTTTGTTATCTCCTTCTTGCACTTTTAAGGTAAATCTTTGTGAAAAAGGAAACATGGTTACACTTTGGTAAAAGTGTAACCCCTTACATTAAGCTGTATTGTTTAAAATTCTTCTCTAGTTCCTGCGGCATACCGCTGATCATTGTCTCCGCAAGAGCTTCTGGTGATACGGGCAGATCATGCATGACCCACTTGACGGTCATATAGACAGAGGCATAACAATACATTTCCAATACATCCTTGATATGATCCTGTACCGGTTTCCCACTCTTTCTTTCAATCAGATCCTGATAGAAGGCAGAGATCATATCAAAGTCATGATCTCTGAGATTATTCTGGGTATCTGTGGAAAAGGCAGCTCTGAAGAAGATGTTTTCTTCCTGAATATAGCTGAACTTACGGACAAGACTTTCTCGGATGGTACGACCGCTTCCCATCTGATGAAAGGATTCTTTTAAGATACGGTCAAAGTACCAGTTAATCAGATCATATTTATCTTTAAAGCATCTGTAAAAGGATTGTCTTGATACAGGAACAGCATCACAGATCTGTTTTACCGTTAAGTCTTCCACACTTGTTTTCTGCATGCATTTACGTGCTGCTTCAACAAGCTTCATTTTGGTGGATATATTTGGTTCATGCATGTTTCAATTGTAGCATGTATGAAAAAAAGGAAGGGAACTGTCCCTTCCTCAAGACTTACTTTACAGTCAGAATAGAAGATCCTTCTCCATAGACACTCTGCCAGTCATTATTGAAGTCTTCTACTGCTTTATGGATATTTGCATTTGCATAAGTAGCTTTCAGAACAGATACAGGAACTGTCACTGCTTCAGCACCTGCATTCAGCGTATCTCTGACCTGCTGGACAGAGTGGAAAGAAGCACCTAATACCTTTGTCTTATACCCATCACGATGAATAACATTTTCAACATCTCTGACTAATGCATACGGGTCACCGCCCATGGATCCGACTCTGTTAACATAGACAGCCAGATAATCTGCGTTAGCTGCTAATGCTTCATATGCCTGCATGATGTCATAGATAGCTGTGGCTGTAACATGTCTGCCTTCTTCTTTCAGAATACGGATCGTTCTTAAACCTTCCCAGTCAACCGGAACCTTGATGTATACCTGATCATCAATTTCCTTAAAGATTCTTTCTGCCTCTTTCAACTGTTCATCACTGGTTGTGGCAGTTAACTGTACATGCAGGGATCTGTCTTTGCCGATAATCTCACGTACTTTACGCATATGCGGGAAGAATTCCTTAGGAGATGTCTTCTTTACAATAGAAGGGTTGCTGGTAACACCGGCAAGATTGAGATGATCTGCTGCATCCTGAATGTCGTTTAAATCTACTGTGTCTACGATAAATTCCATGTTCTTTTCCTCCTATAACAGGTTTCTGATACCTGATTTCATGGCTGTATTTCTTAACAGATTTAACTGTTCTTCATTAAGCTTCTTTAATGAACCCGGCAGATACCTTCTGCCAGTCATCGGATATTTTGCGGAAGCTAACTCATTGTAATTTAATAATTCATATTTTACATCCGGATAAAGAGATGAGATCCAGGATGTGATGCTTTGAATGTTTTCTTTGGAATCTGTCATCCCCGGTATTAACGGCGTTCTGACAATTACTTTAGAAGCGTGCTTACTGGTTAATAACCACTTCAGATTTTCTTTGATCTGAATGTTTGTCTGGCTGGTAAGTTTCTGATGTTCCGCGGAATCAAAGATCTTCATATCACAATACATCTGATTCAGATAAGGTGCTGCTTTCTTTACAGTTTCAGCA
>CAZHUX010000116.1:0-2561 GCA_964535445.1 uncultured Galactobacillus sp.
TCCATCAAAGGCTTTACATCCTCCCAGTTAAGACCACCATTACCACATCCAAGTCTAGGAAATGCTGCAGATGTAATTCCTTTATCTGTATACGTATCCGTAAACTTTTTCAATCCAGCCTCAATATAGGAAAGATCTGATGGTTTTCTCCATGTTGTTTTTGTAGGAAACATAAGCAGCCAGTGATCTGGCTCATCCCGCCACAACATCAGTTTTCCAATTGTAAGACTCCCATCATCACAATACTTTTTGTATTGCTCATACATGGCCAGATATCTCTTTTTGAATTCCAAAGCAATGCCTTTTCCATCACTCCTACAGTATTAACGGTATTAACCAATGTCTGTGCAGGGCTCGAAAAAAGATCTCCTTCAAGGTACGTTATCATTAAAACCTCTTTATTTGTGAATGCTATATTCATTAATACTACTAGCAGAAAAACACTACCTCGTTGAAAGGTATGTTTGGCGTGTTAGATAATATTCTCTTCTTACTACCGTAAGTAATTATGGCTCTTTACGTTATTCTTATACCCTACCATATTACCACTTTTAATACAGTTTTTTATTGTATTCTGCACAAAATGTACATATCCTGGTTTAAGTGTTCACTTACAAGCCTTTATCCAAGCACCTTTCATGTATTTCTTCATGGCATACTGCACCTGTCTTCTGGTCATATGAAATTCTTCTGCAGTATGTTCCTGTGTTTCCTCTTTTACATACATACTCCAGATGAGATTTCTTGCCTGAGTGTCATAGCTTATTTCAATGATATTTAAAACCTCTTCCGTAAAGCGGATATCATTCAGGATCAGCTGTTCTCTCTGCTTCTGCACAAAACTCGGATTAATCGTTTTCTGCAACTCCTGTAGTCCCTCCTGCTCCACTTCATACATCCTTGCGGAAGCGTGAAAGGCAAAAGAAAAGTCTTCCTCGTTCATATCTTTCGATTCATCATTCAGAAACAGATGTGTCCAACGGTTCATGGCATACTGCAGCTGTCTTCTGGAAATGTGACATATCTCCGCCACAGCCATCTGTGTTTCTCCCTCCACATACAATAACCACGTCATTAATTCCGCATTCGTTCCACATTTCTTCCTGATCTTTGCCAGTGAATCTTCCACATAGGAAACATCCTGACGGACATATTCATACATCTGCCGGTTCATTGGATCATTGCCTGAATTTGCAATCTTCTCCAGTTCTTCTTTTTCCTGTGGATACAACTGACAGGATGCCTGAAAGATTTCCAGTTTTTCCTTTTCACTCATGGTTATGACACTCTCTTACAGAAAAAAGCCTGTATGAAACAGGCTCTCATTCCTCTTCGGTTTTCTCTATATCATCCAGCTTCTGCATCTGCTCATCACTCAGGGCAGCCAGCACAAACTTCTTTCTTTTTTTATAGAGCATGTCCTTACTGACGGATTGCGTATCCGCAATCGTATGCAGAGACTTTCTTTCCACGTATGTATACCAGACTACCGACCGGTAAGCCAGGGAAGGAATCCGGTCAATTGTTTCCTTCACCCAGTCCATATGCTCCTGATAAAATGCACGATCCTTCTGCAGCTTCATCTTCTTTGTAATCAGCTCTGGATAGGAAAGTTCATGTCTTGTCGGTGTCTGTCCCATCTTATCCAGTTTTGGTGACTGCACATTGTGCATCCGCAGATCCACAAGTTCAATCTTCTGATCTATCTTCTCAATCCGTCCCTGATAGAAATGATACAAACGGCATTCCTGTTTGAATCTCTTAAGATATTCATCTTGTGTACTCATTGTTACAAACTGCATCATAAAGCATGCAGTTTTTCACCACCCTTCTGATCCGGAATTACGGGTATTCTGTCAGACTGCCTTTACTGTATCATTTCATCATGTCAGTCCTGTTTGTTATAGAACAGTTCCAGGATGACAGACTGCAGACTTGCATTGTCCATCTTGTACTCATTGGTATTATTTTCCTGATTGATACTGTTAGTACCATCTATGGTCTTCAGAGGCAGTTCCTTGTACTTTTTCAGCTTGACCATCAGATTCACAACCCCGCTGCTGCTCATATCGCTTTCACGGTAGTTCTGAATAGTCTGGTACATGTCCTCCAGCTGCTTGTCACTGAGCGAAGATGCTTTGTTTATGAAAGAGTTCATGAATTCCTGCTGGCGGGCCTGACGGTTCATATTCGTTTCATCCGCCACATTGTAACGGGAACGAACAAACGTCAATGCATTCGCAGAAGTTAACGTAACCGTTGTCCCCTGCACCAGGGAAGGATCAATCTCTGAAAAGTCATCATTGACCTGCACCGGTACACCACCGACATCATCAGCCAGAATATTCACCGCATCCATATTCAGGGCCACATACCCTTCGAACGGCTGATCCCATAACGTCTTGCTTAACGTATTGACTACATTCTCATCACTGAGCTGCTTCCCATCTCCAAACGAATGTGCCAGACAGATCTGTTCGTATACCGTACCAACCTCATTACCCTTCTGGTCAATCTGAATCACATCTACCATGCTGTCACGGTTCATCTGCAGAATCTGA
>CAZHUX010000117.1:0-2546 GCA_964535445.1 uncultured Galactobacillus sp.
ATGAGCTGTCTCTGCTTCTTTCTTGGCATTTGCAAGAACTGCATTCTTTTCATTGAGTTTTGCTGTTGCTTCATCCAGTGCATCCTGTTTATCGGACAATGTCTGGTTAGCTTTTGCAAGAGCATCCTTCTTTTCCGTCAGCTTATCCTTGGCAGCATCCAATTCCTTCTTTGCCTTTGTTAATGCATCCTTTTTGGAATCCAGATCAGCCTGTGCTGTTTCTACTGCCTTGCGGGCATCAAGCAAGGATTGTGGAGCACCCTTTTCAGCTGCTTCTTTCTTTTCAGATAATACCTTTTCAGCTTCATCAACAGCTTTCTGTGCTTCATCAACACTCTTCTGCTTATCATCAGCTTTACTCTTGGCAACGGTAACTTCCTGAGATGCATTATTGACAGTTGTCTGTGCGGTTTCAACCTGGTTCTTCTTTTTGTCAACATTTTGTACAGCTGCATTAACTGCTTCATCAGCTGCTGTGACTTTCGCGTCTGCTGTTGTAACATCCGCATTTGCCTGTACCAACGCTGCTTCAGCATTCTGCTTGTTTGTCTTTGCCGTATTCAGATCTGATTTGGCTTTATCAAGATCAGCCTTGGCTGCCGCAATGATCTTATCAGAACTTCCGGAACTTACAAGATCGTTATATCTGGACTTTGCGGAATCATATGCAGTCTTTGCGGATTTGTATTCTTCATCTGCTTTAGCAACATTTGCGGCTCTTTCAGAGTCTGAAACATCTTTTGGACCAGTATAGCCAACAGGTGATGGTGTATAGATTACATCACCAGCTTTACCCTGTGAGTTATCTACCTTAAGCTTAACGCCGCCATCAGCTGTGCTTTCATATACAGGATTAGCCGGATCGATTTCAAACTTCACGCTGCTGTTGACTTTTCTATTATACATATCAAGTTTCACCGGATCCTTGAATGCATTGTTGGAGATCCATGTGATATTTGTTCCAATCTTTACAGTCTTCAGATTATCACATTTATCAAACGGGTATTCAAATCCACTGGATACTATTGCCATTGGTTCTCCCTCATTAGAAACCGGAACCTTGACACCAAAATGATCTTCGATTTCTTTAACATCAGTATTCGGATTAGGTCCGATGGAAGTTATTTCCGGATTATCAGGAATCACAATTGTTTCATCATGGAAAGAATCGATTCTGCCAATACTTGATCCAAGGGAATATTCTCCATTAGGTGTTACCCGGTTGTTTGTGTTATCTGTATAGGCATATACCTTGTAAAGAATACTCTCATAGATAGGTTTGCCAGGATCAGGTCTGGTAAGCTCACTGGCACCATTTCCCTCAAATTCATATCTTGAACGATCATAACCAGCTTCGCATATGTATACGCCCCCATCCGGATCCTGCAGAAGTGCATTCTCATGGCCACCGCCGTTGCCGCCATAGTTAGCAGCATGGCTTCTTCCGGCAAAACCGGCTCTTTCTCCAAGATCAATAATCAGATTGGTTGATGCCCAGCAATCACCGGCGCCATGTTCCAGCATGGATTCAGCAGTGGAGTACCATGCATCATATCCATAGTTATAGTTAACATACTTCGTAATCGCATCAGCCTTTTCTTTCCATGTCTTGCCATCCAGATTTAACGACTGCAGAATGTCATCCAGCTGTTTATTCAATTTATTCTGTGCGATTATCTCATCGTTACCATATGTAGTGATCTCTATTGGAACAACCTGCTTTTCACCATTATCATCTGTCCATGTAGCGTTCAGATACAAAGTCTTATCTCTTCCATGAGGGTCATGTGTTTCCCCTAAATATGGATCTGACGGATTATCTAATTTTTTCGGATAGGACCATGAAAATCCATCGCTTCCATAGTGGTAAAATACGGTATAAGGAACTACATACTTACCTTTTTTGTTCAGTTCGTCGACAATAAACTGAGCATCCGCATTATTGTCTCTGTAAATATATTCATAAGTGATCTTATGATTGCCCGCTTCCGGAATATTTGGAATAAAGGTATCAGTGTCCCCATCACTTAATGGCTCATCAGTATTTTTACATACAAGTGTCTTATGGATAGTTCTTGCTTCCAGCAAGTCAGCCTGGGCCTGGTTCTGTGCCTTTTCTGCATCTGTAACAGCCTTGGTTGCCTCAGAAGCCTGCTGTTCATAGTCAGAAGCATTTGTTTCAAGCCTATTTACTTCTTCAGCAAGCTTATCTACCTTAGCCTGAGCTTTGTCAACGGCTGCCTGTGCGTCTGTAACAGCCTGCTGTTTCTTGGAAACATTGCCTTTCTTGTCAGACAGTTCTTTCTGAGCTTTAGCAAGAGCATCCTTCTTTTCATCCAGATCTTTTTCAGCCTTAGTCTGTTCTGCCTTTGCGGCATCTAATTTCTCATTTGCCTTATCCAAAGCATTCTGCTTTACAGTCTGTTCTGCTTTCGCATCAGCAAGTATCTGATCCGCTTCATCCTTTGCCTGCTTCTTTTCTTCAACAACAGCCTGCTGATCCTTTACTTCCTGGTCTGCCTTTGCCTGGGCATCGCCTGCCTTGG
>CAZHUX010000118.1:0-2495 GCA_964535445.1 uncultured Galactobacillus sp.
ATTGCGTCCTGGTAGCTCAGCTGGATAGAGCTCCCGCCTTCTAAGCGGACGGTCAGGAGTTCGAATCTCCTCCAGGACACCATTGATTGCTGAAATCGCTGGTACTGAAGTGTCAGCGTTTTTTATATCATAAGGAGAATATATGGCCTCTTACTATGATGAGATCTTAGAAGATATACGGGATCTGATGAATGAAAACAAAAATGAAGAAGCCATGCAGATGGTTAAAAAGGAATTATCCATGCCTTATATTCCTGCTGATGTAGAACCGCAGTTAAAGAAAATGAAAAGGGAACTGGATTACCGCTGCGCACAGGACCGTAACCGTACAGAGGTCTCTTTGGATGTCTTATTGGAAAAACTGAAAGGCAAAGAAGCAGAACAGTTATCGGCGGCAGCTGCCTTATCTTCCCGCAATCTCAGAGAATTTCTGCCGGAGATACACGATTGGCTGGAACATAATCCGTTTCCTGAGGCTGCAGCTTTAATGATCGAGGCAATTGCCGAACAGGATATCAAGGATGACTTTACATTGCGTATTAATGATGTGGAGTATGATTTCTATGGAGATTCGGTTACGCCGGTTGCACAATCCGAAGGATTCTTAGAGGCAGATAAACTCTTATATGAATGGCTTGGCATGAAACATCCGGATCTTTATGAGATGGCAAGAACATTGCTGATTCATGAAGTTTATATGTTTCTGCCATTATCCTATGAAAAAGAAGAGGCGAAAGATCTTGCCTTAGATGTATGTGAGCAGGTCTGTAATCTGATGGATTGTCCGGATGTATTGGATGAGATACGTAAAAATGCACATCTGCAGGCTGGAAAATATCAGAATTAATTGAAATTACGCAAAGAATCATGCAATTTCATAGAAGTTGTGTTTTATCTTTGTTATAATATTCGGGCACGAAAAATGAAAAGGAGCATAAGACAATGTCAACTTGGACACTGAAAGAAAAATCAACCGGAGATCTGGAAGTTACAATCGAAGGTGAAGAATGGAAGAAAGCTGTAGATAAGGCTTTCCGTAAAATTGCAAGAAACGTTACATTAAATGGTTTCAGAAAGGGATCCGCACCATTAGAGCTGGTCGGACGCCAGGTTCCTGAACAGGACAGAGAAGCACAGGCTGTACAGGACAACGCCAATGACTGGTTAGGCAAGGCATTAGATGAAAATCATCTGGAGCCTATCTCCCAGCCTACACTTGATGTAAAGGCTATGGATCCGAATTCTGTTACTCTTGTATATACATTTGAAGTAATGCCTGAAGTAACGGTCAAAAATTACAAGGGTCTCAAATATGACAAGCAGGATACCGAAGTCACAGAAGAGGATTTCAACAAAGAGCTCGATCATATGAGAGAGACATATGCCGATCTTGAAACTAAGGAAGGCGCTGCTGAAAAGGGTGATACAGTCAATATTGACTATGAAGGATTCAAGGATGATGTTGCCTTTGAAGGCGGCAAGGCTGAAAACTACAACCTTGAGCTTGGCTCTGGTTCTTTCATTCCTGGTTTTGAAGATCAGTTAATCGGTACAAAGGCCGGTGATGAAAAGGATGTCAATGTCACATTCCCTGAAGATTATCACGCTGATGACCTCAAGGGTGCCAAGGCTGTATTCAAGGTCAAGGTCAATGATGTCAAGACTAAGGTTCTGCCTGAAGTTGATGATGACTTTGCCAAGGATGTCAACATTCCTAATGTTGAAACCGCGGAAGATCTGAAGAAGACCATCCGTGAAAGAATGGAATCTGACAAGAAGAATTCTGCCGATACAAACAGAGATAACCAGCTGATTAACCAGCTGATCGACAATACAGAAGTTGATCTTCCTGATGCATTAGTTGATAATGAAGTCAGAAACCAGATCAATGAGCTGAACAGTCAGGTACAGCAGTATGGTATGTCTTTGGATCAGTATCTGAAGATGGCTGGCACAACATTAGACAAGCTGCAGGAACAGTACAGAGAACCTGCCCGCCGCAATGTGATCGCAAGATTAGCACTCGAAAAGGTAGCCAAGCTTGAAAACATTGAAGCAACTGATGAAGATGTTGACAAGGAAGTCAAGAACATTGCGGATCAGTATGGCATGAAGCCTGAAGAAGTCAAGAGTCTTGTCAGTGTGGATATGCTGAAGCAGGATGTCCTCAATGAAAAGGCATTTGATTTCATCAAGGAAAATGCAGTTGAAGAAGAACCTTCTGCTAAAGAAGAAAATAAAGAAGAAGCCAAAGAAGAAGCTGCTGAATAAGTGAATTGTTTAAAATAAGACGCTCAGCGTCTTATTTTAGAAATGAGATATTGTTAAGAAACGGAGGTGCTTATATGAGTGAAAATACGCATGTACGTGTACCACTTGTCTGTACACGTGGTGTGATCGTATTCCCGGGTCAGGATGTCATGGTTGAAGTCGGCCGCAAGATTTCCATTAATGCGGTAAATGAAGCTTCAGAGAAGTATGACTCCATGGTATTT
>CAZHUX010000119.1:0-2374 GCA_964535445.1 uncultured Galactobacillus sp.
GGCGGCAAGGGCGCAAACCTTGCTGAAATGAGCAACCTCGGCATGCCGGTTCCACAGGGATACACGATTACAACAGAAGCATGCGTTAAGTATTACGATGATGGAGAGAAAATTGCTCCGGAAGTACAGGAACAGATTGACCAGGAGACTGCATGGCTTGAAGAAGCTACCGGCATGAAGCTTGGTGACAAGGAGAATCCTTTACTTGTCTCTGTTCGTTCTGGTGCCCGTGCATCCATGCCTGGTATGATGGATACCATCCTGAACCTTGGTATGAATGATGAAGTTGTTAAGGTTGTTGAAGCTAAGTCTGGAAACAAGAGATTTGCTTATGACTCTTACAGAAGATTCATCCAGATGTTCGGTGATGTTGTCATGGGTCTGAACAAGTCCAGATTTGAAGAACTGATTGATGCCATGAAGAAAGAAAAGGGCATTAAGGATGATATCGATCTGGATGGCGATGACATGGTTGAACTGACAAAGCAGTTCAAGAAATTCTATAAGGATAATCTTGGTGAGGACTTCCCGCAGGATCCAAAGGTACAGCTGGATCGTGCTATTGGTGCTGTCTTCCGTTCCTGGAATAATGAGAGAGCTATCTATTACAGAAGAATGAATAATATCCCTGACAGCTGGGGTACAGCTGTTTCTGTAGTACAGATGGTATTCGGAAACATGGGCAATGACTGCGGCACAGGTGTCTGCTTCTCAAGAAACCCGTCAACTGGTGAAAATAAATACTTCTATGGTGAATACCTGATCAACGCTCAGGGTGAAGATGTTGTCGCAGGTGTTCGTACACCTGAACAGATTTCTCTGCAGGGTTCCCGTGAGTGGGCCGCAAGCAGAGGCATCTCTGAAGAAGAAAGAAAGGCTAAGTATCCTTCTCTTGAAGAGACAATGCCGGAAGCTTACAAGGATCTGGTTGATGTCAGAGACAGACTTGAAAAGCATTATCATGACATGCAGGATATGGAATTCACAATCCAGCATGGCAAGCTGTATATGCTGCAGTGCCGTAATGGCAAGCGTACAGCCGCAGCGGCCTTAAAGGTTGCCTGTGACATGTATGATGAAGGTCTTGTCACAAAGGATCAGGCATTACTGATGGTTGAACCTAACCAGCTGAATGATTTACTGCATCCTATGTTTGATGCGGATGATCTGAAGGCTCATCAGGATAAGATCATTGCCAAGGGTTTAGCTGCTTCTCCTGGTGCTGGTTCTGGTGAAGTTGTATTCTCAGCAGAAGAGGCTAAGGAAAAGGCTGAAGCTGGCAAGAAGGTAGTTCTTGTAAGACTTGAGACTTCTCCTGAAGATATTGAAGGTATGCATGTATCTCAGGCTATCGTTACAGTACGTGGTGGTATGACATCTCACGCTGCCGTTGTTGCAAGAGGCATGGGCGCATGCTGTGTATCCGGATGTGGTGAAATCAATGTAGATGAAGCCAACAAGGTATTCACAGTCGGCGGAAAGACATTTAAGGATGGCGATATCATCTCTGTAGATGGTACAACCGGTAATGTATATGAGGGTGAGATCAAGACAGTTCCTGCCAAGATCTCCGGTAACTTTGCACGCTTCATGGAATGGGCTGATGAAAGACGTCAGTTAAAGATCCGTACAAATGCTGATACACCTCAGGATGCTGCCAAGGCAGTTGAGTTTGGTGCTGAAGGTGTAGGTCTGGTACGTACAGAACATATGTTCTTCAACTCCAAGGAAAGAATTGAAGCCATCAGATCCTTCTGTGTAGCTCAGGATGCCGAGCAGAGAGATAAGGCTTTGAAACTGATGGAACCTTATCAGGAAGAAGACTTTGAAGGTATCTTTGAAGCTATGGGAGGCCGCAGCGTTACAATCCGTCTGCTGGATCCGCCTTTACATGAATTCCTGCCTAAGACAAAGGCTGAAGCCGAAGCAGTTGCCAAGTCTCTTGGCATTACATTAGCAGATGTTGAAGCTGCTGATGAAGACCTCAAGGAATTCAACCCTATGATGGGTCACAGAGGATGCCGTCTGGATGTTACTTATCCAGAGCTTGGTGAAATGCAGACAAGAGCTATCATCAAGGCTGCTATCAATGTAAACAAGAAGCATCCTGACTGGCACCTTGAACCTGAAATCATGGTTCCATTAGTAGGTGAGAAGAAGGAACTGGATTATGTTGCTGACATCATCCACAAGGCTGCAGATGATGAGATTGCAAAGCAGGGCGTAGAACTGAAGTATCATATCGGTACAATGATTGAAATCCCACGTGGTGCCATCAATGCCGGTGAACTTGCTGAAACAGCAGAATTCTTCAGCTTTGGTACAAACGATCTGACTCAGATGACATTCGGCTTCTCCAGAGATGATGCCGGCA
>CAZHUX010000120.1:0-2341 GCA_964535445.1 uncultured Galactobacillus sp.
AAGGATGCCAGTGAAGAAGAAAAGAAGGTCAGAGAGATCAACACCGGTATCTATGTATTTAAGAATGAATCCCTGTTTGCCGGATTGAAACTTCTGAAGAATGACAATGCCCAGCATGAATACTACTTAACCGATCTTGTAGAGATTCTGCAAAAGATGGGTAAGAAAGTTGCTGCAGTAGAATGTGATGACTGGAGAGAAGTAGAAGGTGTCAATGATAACAAGGCATTGGCAGAGGCAGAAGCGTATCTGAAGGAAAGAATCAATCTGCACTGGATGCAGGAAGGTGTTACCATCTATGATCCGAAAAATACTTACATCGGACCGTATGTCACCTTTGGACATGATGACATTGTTCATCCGAATACATATCTCTATGGTCATACCGTAGTCGAAGACTATGCGGAGATTATGCCGGGATACTATGGCGTGGACTCCGTTATTCACAAGGGAAAAACAGATTTCTGATTGATAACATCGGTAAGAGATTACCGGTGTTTTTTAATTAGATTTAAAATCTTTATTAGTTTATTCTTCCAGAACGATCACAAAATTCAGGAAAGGAGAGAGACTTTCCACAAAAACATTGCAGAAAAAAGGAGATTATTTAGGTTGTGATCCTTCATCTTTGTATCGGGAAGTTTCAGCTAGCATGATTCTTCAGACATTTGCATATCGTTCTGGGATCGTGTCAAGTTTCCTTATGAATTCCTGTAATTGTTTTACCATTTCTTTTCATTTCTCTGATAAGATCAATATCGGACATATTCAACATTGCTTTCTTAGCCCTCCTTATTCCATTGACCAGAATTAGGAATAAGGGCTTGTGATTCGGTGCTGCAATATGTCCTTTTCATTTTCAGGGATATTTCTTTCCAATTGTTGGTGTTTTTATCTTACGATATACAATACATTCAAAGCTCTTCCGTATCAGAATGAATACTCTCAGATGTAAATCACATCAGAATCAGGTGAGGTTTTTATGCATCAGAAGAAGTTATTCATAATGTTGAAACTGACAAATGAAAAAATAATAAATTAGTTGAAAAGATGCAGAAAACCGGTAACATTGACATGGGAGAAGAAATAAACATGTCAAAAAACTATGAAAGAATTCCATTCGCTCCATTGGCATTAATGCCGCTTGAATCAATTATGCCTTTAGCACAGAAGGTAGATAAATGTCTTGTAGAATGGCGTAAGAGTGAAGAAAACAACTATGTGAATTCACCTGTTTTCTCTGATTATGTAAAAGACACCTACATTATTCCTTCCAGAACTCCAAGATTTGGAAGTGGTGAAGCCAAGGGCGAAATCGGTGAATCCGTACGCGGTGATGATATCTACATGATGGTAGATGTCATGAACTACTCATTGACATACAAGATCTTTGGCCAGACAAATCATATGTCTCCGGATGATCATTATGCAGATCTGAAGAGAGTGATTGCGGCAGCGGAAGGAAAAGGCAAGCGTGTGAATGTCATCATGCCTTTCATGTATGAGTCCCGCCAGCATAAGAGAAATGGCAGAGAGTCTCTGGACTGTGCCATGATGCTGCAGGAATTACATGCCATGGGTGTAGAGAACTTCATTACCTTTGATGCACATGATCCAAGAGTCATGAATGCTATTCCGGCTGATTCTTTCGATAATGTGCCTTGTGCGTATCAGTTTATCAAGGCATTACTGCATGAATACAAAGACTTTAAGATTGATCCTGCTCATATGATGATTATTTCACCGGATGAAGGCGGTATGGGAAGAGCTATCTACTATGCCAATGTATTAGGTCTTGATGTAGGCATGTTCTATAAGAGAAGAGATTATTCCAAGGTTGTTAACGGTAAGAATCCGATTGTAGCACATGAGTTCCTGGGAGCTGATGTTACCGACAAGGATGTCATTATCATTGACGATATGATTTCTTCTGGTGAATCTCTGATTGATACTGCAAAGGAATTAAAGGAGAGAGGTGCAGGCAGAGTCTTTGCATGCACAACCTTCGGTTTATTCACAAATGGCTTTGATTCTTTTGACAAGGCTTATGAAGAAGGCATCTTTGAGGCTGTATTCACAACCAATCTGATTTACCAGCAGCCAGAGTTATTACAGAAGAAGTGGTACAGAAGTGTTGATCTTTCCAGACAGATCGCATTACTGATTGATCGTATGAATCATGATGAATCTATCTCTGATCTGTTAGATAATACAGAAAAGATCAATAAAGTATTATCTGAATACGGTAATAAGTAAGAGTACAAGAGAGATTTCAGTACAGGGAATCCTGACGGAATCTCTTTTTTGTGTGGAAATTCTGTGGATAAAGCAGGGTTTCAGG
>CAZHUX010000121.1:0-2338 GCA_964535445.1 uncultured Galactobacillus sp.
AGTGCGGTACACCAAAGCCAGAACAGCCAGCAGCTACACAGGCAGTAAAGTTCTGTCCGAACTGCGGCGCAAAGATTGAGGATCCATCCAATCCGCCTAAATTCTGTCCGGAATGTGGTGCGAAACTTCATGATTAAACACGATTGCCTCCGCAAGGATGCAATTATTCTGCAGGAGGAATAACATGAATCACAAAACCAGAAGTCTCCCCCTTACCATTCTGAAAATCATATTACTGATTCTTGTATGTCTGATCGTACTGATTCTTGTATTAGTCGCAATCTATATGCCCCGTAATAAGAAAGCAATGAATCAGGGTGTTGATTCTGCTATGGATGTTATCCGCAGGCATGCGGAAGTGACAGAAGTGGATGCCGGTAAGTATAAGAAGATGCGGTTAATGGGCATTATGAACTTTGAAGTGCATCAGTATGATGTCAAGGATATCGGTAACCTTTCTGTCATGACAATGAATGCCGGGCTTATGCAGATGAGTACGATCATTCTGACGCCATCAGACAAGGACCTTCCGTTGGTATCTACCGATTACATGTATATTCTCGGTAACCGTACAAGTTATCTGGAATGTTATGACCTTGTCTTAGACAAAGAAGGAGAATATCAGAATCTTCTGAGTTCCTTAAAGGACATTAAGAAGGATTACAAGGATCTTGATACGATAACACCTTCTTCTGCCTGGTATGATGACATGCGTACTGTCGGTCTGTATATGAAAGGTAAATCCAGAGATGATTCACGTGAAGAAGAAGCATTAACCCGCTGGATTGAAGCAGTTATGGAATATGGTGAAAATCTGCCTCTGCTTTCTTCTGAAGAAAAAGAAGAAAAACTGCCGGCTGTTAAGGAATATACCGATGGATTAGTTGAAAAAGGCGGTGTCAGTACAGATCTCTTTGTGAAGGCTCTTGGTAAAGAAGACACAAAAGATTTCTTCAATAATGTACTCTTTGGGACAAACAGAAGTCAGTAAATGAAGAGGAAGTACAGCTGTACTTCCTTTTAAAATTGATCAGACCTGCAGAGCGTGATGCCGGATCTTCTCATGATACATTCATCATAAAATCTCGTGTTCTATTGTATGATATACGTAACTTTATGAAAAATAATAATTTGTGCACATTGTCATGGTTTAAAGAAGGTAAAACATGGAAATGAAATATTGTATGGAATGCGGCACAAAGCTGCAGATGAAATATCTGGAATCTGAGAAAAAAGAAATTCCGTATTGTCCACATTGTAGGGATTACCGGTTTCCGGTATTCAGTACTGCCGTCAGTATGATCGTCATGAATGAAAACAAAGACCGGATTCTTCTGATCAAGCAATATGGAAGAGACAGTTATATTCTTGTGGCAGGGTATGTCAATAAAGGAGAAGATGCTGAGGATGCAGTCAGAAGAGAAGTGAAGGAAGAAATGGATCTGGATGTAAAGACGATTCACTTCAATCATTCTCATTATTTCAGACCATCCAATACATTAATGCTGAACTTTACGGTTACTGTAGAAGGAGAACCGCATCCTAATGAAGAGATAGATTCCTGGTCTGTCTTTTCCATTGCGGAAGCAAGAAAGAATATCAGAAGACCTTCTCTTGCCCAGGCATTTCTGGATGGATATCTGGATGGGAAATATCATTGGCCAGAGTATTAAAAAAAGGTTTCAGTTTTTGAATGCATGAGGCTATCAGAAATGCTGCATAACTTTTCTCCTGTCTGTAAAGTTCTCTAGAAAAAAAGATATCTTCCAAGTCTTTCGTTTCCATCATAAAAGGGATGAATTGTCTCTAACATAAAATGAGAAATGATCAGTCTCAGATAAATATCCATAGAGTCATTGTTATAAATACTTAAAAACTCATGTACCTCTTCTTTAATTTCCTTTTCCGGATAATATCCGGTATGAACTGTTTTTTAACCATCAAATATACCGACTGGTTTAGAACGAGATTATTCACCATCAGGCTTGTCTTTCGCATTATTCATCATTGAGAATATGTCATGTTTTGTTGTATGAATATTTTCAATTTGATTTGTATCCTGGTTCATGGTGTAAAACAATTCCCTGATATTCATGGTCAGTTTGTAAATTATTTCATGTGCGGAATTCTATAAATCTGTACCTGAAAGTGTAATTTCTTCACTTCCTGTGCAAAAATACTTTCTTTACCAGTACAGAAATAGCAGCCAAATGTATCTGTTTATATCCTGTGAATTATTATCCGGGTAATAAAAAACCGCATATTCATGCGGCATTTTTGTAAGTCGGGATGACGGGATTCGAACCCACGACCTCTTCGTCCCGAACGAAGCGCTCTA
>CAZHUX010000122.1:0-2275 GCA_964535445.1 uncultured Galactobacillus sp.
ACTCAATATCTCCTTTCAACTTACTTTCCGTTTCTTCTTCATACGATATAATGGTTGCTCTTAGCCTTTGGCATACTAGTCTTAACACCAAGTGCTTTCTTGCCCCATGGTGTCATTGGAGACTTATGTCCGATAGGAGCCTTCTGGTCACCACCACCATGTGGGTGATCTACCGGGTTCATAGCTGAACCTCTGACATGTGGACGAACGCCCATGTGTCTGACACGTCCTGCTTTACCCCAGTTAACCAGGTTATAATCAGAATTTCCGACGATACCGATTGTGGCACGGCAGTTATCATGAACTCTTCTGACTTCACCAGAAGAAAGTCTCAGTGTAACGAATCCGTTATCAGAACCAAGAACCTGTGCGGAGCAGCCGGCAGCTCTTGCCATCTGTCCACCCTTGCCTGCGGTTAACTCAACGTTATGAACATATGTTCCATCAGGGATGTTCTTAAGTTCCATAGCGTTACCTGTCTTGATATCTGCAGCAACACCAGAGATTACCGTGTCACCGACATTCAGATCACCAGGGCAGATAATGTATCTCTTTTCACCATCTGCATAATGCAGAAGAGCGAGGTTTGCATTTCTGTTTGGATCGTATTCGATAGCAGCTACCTTAGCTGGAACATCATCCTTGTTTCTCTTGAAGTCTACGATTCTGTACTTTCTCTTAGCACCACCGCCGGCATGACGGGATGTGATACGGCCTGTATTGCCGCGGCCGCCTGTGCTGTGTAATGGAGCAAGCAGTGACTTTTCTGGAGCTTTCTTGGTAATACGATGTGTATTATCCAGAGAAGTCATATTTCTGCGTCCGGCACTGGTCGGCTTATATTTAATGATTGCCATTTCTTTTTACTTTCCTTTCGCATTTATCCGGAGATAGCGATTTCCTCCGATAGTGAATCAATTAGTTATTCTGTCCGTAGACATCAATGTTGCTTCCTTCAGGAAGCTTGACAATTGCCTTCTTATAAGCAGATGTCTTGCCTACATAACGTCCGACTCTCTTTGGTTTGGAGTGAACATTTACGACGTTTACAGAAACAGGCTTGATACCATAGATTTCATAAACAGCCTTGGCAACAGATACCTTGTTGGCATCCTTGGCAACTTCGAATGTTACCTTGTTGTCTTCGTTCTGAAGTCTTGCACTCTTTTCTGTAACGATCGGTCTCTTGATAATATCGCGTGCGCTCATGCTGCGAATACCTCCCCTGCCTTAGCGGCAGCAGCTTGTGTGAATACAATCTTGTCAGCATTCACAATGTCGTAGACGTTGAGGCTGTCAACTGTAACGATTGCAGCATTCGGAAGATTTCTCATAGAGAGATAAGCGTTGTCAAATGACTCGGAAGCATCTGCAACAAACAGTGTCTTTCTCTCAAATCCGAAGGCATTCAGAAGTGCTGCAGCCTTCTTTGTCTTGATCTCATCAAAGTCGAGATTTTCAATAACCGTAAGATTCTGCTCGGCATTCTTCTCAGATAATGCAGATCTGAAGGCGAGCTGTCTTACCTTGCGGTTTAACTTGATGTTGTACTTTCTCGGATGTGGTCCGAATGCGATAGCACCATGTCTCCACTGTGTGGCTCTTGTAGAACCCTGACGGGCACGGCCTGTTCCCTTCTGACGGAAAGGCTTCTTGCCTGTGCCGGAAACATATGCTCTTGTCTTTGTGCTGTGTGTTCCCTGTCTTAAACCAGCCTGGTAAACGAGGACGGCATCAAAGATTGCCTGCTGATTCGGCTCAATGGCGAATACAGCATCAGCGAGCTCAGCTTTTCCAACAGCCTTGCCTTCCTGATTAAATACATCAACCTGTGACATTTGTTATCCTCACTTTCCCTTGCGGGCTGCGGATGCAGCCTTCTTCTTGGCTTCTTCAGCTTTAGCCTCAGCTGCTGCTTCTTCAGCCAGTTCTGTGTTGATTGTTTCGTTAACCTTATTCAGTTCTTCTTCAACAGAAGCATTCTTATAAGATACAAGTTCAACTGCCTTGACTTCCTTAACAGGCTTAACAGTTGTGTGGATCATAACAAGACCTCTCTTTGGTCCTGGTACGTTGCCCTTGATTAACAGGTATCCTTCATCAGCATCTGCCTTGATAACTTCCAGGTTCTGGTTAGTAGTTGTATATCCACCATACTGACCAGGCATTGCAGTACCCTTGTTAACAACACCGTTGTTACGTCCGTTTGTTGCTAAAGAGCCCTGATGTCTGATGTTCTTGGATCCACCATGAGATCTTGGACCCTGATGTGCAT
>CAZHUX010000123.1:0-2270 GCA_964535445.1 uncultured Galactobacillus sp.
GGCGATAAGGTTACCATCAAGTATAAGAATGCTTCAGGCAACTCTACAGACTGTGTCACAATTGCCAATCAGTTTGTCTCAGATAATGTAGATCTGATTATGGCAAATGCAACTGCAGCCCTGCAGGCCGCAAGTTCAGCAACAACGACCATTCCGGTACTTGGTACATCCGTAACAGATTATGGTACAGCCTTAGGCATTGACTTCAAGGGTACTGTCGGTACAAATGTATCCGGTACAACCGACCTGGCCCCATTAGACCAGCAGGCAGATATGTTCAAGGAACTGTTACCGGATGCCAAGAAGATTGGTATTCTCTATTGCTCAGCTGAACCAAACTCTGTTTATCAGGCAAATATCGTACATAAGGATCTGGAAGATTTAGGTTATACGGTAACAGAATACAAGTTCACGGATTCCAACGATGTCCAGCAGGTAACCCAGACTGCATGTGATGAATCTGATGCATTATATGTACCAACCGATAACACTGCCGCTAATGCAGCAGAGACTATCAATAATGTAGCCCTTCCATCCAAGACTCCGATCATCGCTGGTGAAGAAGGAATTATGTCCGGATGCGGTATTGCAACATTATCCATTGATTATTACAATTTAGGCAAGAAGACCGGTGAAATGGCAATCAAGATCCTTAAGGGTGAAGAAAAGGTTGAAAAGATGCCGGTTGAGTCTGATGATAATCCTGTAAAGGAGTATGATAAAGACAGATGTGAACAGTTAGGCATTACTGTTCCGGATGACTATAAAGCATACGAGCCATCAGATGAATAATCATAAGGGAGCATGAAACTCTATGCTCCCTTCTTAAGTTGTAACAGGAGGTTTTATGAATATTGAATTTGCACAAAGCAGTCTGAACATCGGTACATTGTTCTCTTCATTTCCGGGAGGCATTGCCCAGGGATTACTATGGGGCATTATGGCATTAGGTGTCTACATCACCTTCAGAATGCTGGATATTGCGGATATGACAGTCGATGGATCCTTTACTACCGGTGGTGCTGTCGCAGTTGTACTGATTACCGGCGGCATGAATCCATGGCTTGCCTTATTCATTGCTTTTATTGCCGGATTAATTGCCGGTGCGGTTACCGGCATCTTACATACCCTGCTTGGTATTCCGGCTATCTTATCCGGAATTCTGACCCAGTTTGGATTGTATTCCATTAACCTGGCTATTATGGGTTTCTCCCCTAACAAGGCTTTGAATGTTTCTTTATATCCGGTTGTATTATCTTCCCGCTTTATTCTTCCGGCGATTGTCACAGGCGTTATCATGGCATTGATTCTGATTGCTGTATTGTACTGGTATTTTGGCACAGAACATGGTTCGGCCATGCGTGCTACCGGTAATAATCCGGAAATGAGCAAAGCATTAGGCATCAATATCAATTCCATGAAATTAATCGGTCTTGCTTTATCGAATGGTCTTGTTGCTTTTGCGGGTGGATTAATGGCACAGTTCCAGGGCTTTGCGGATATCAATATGGGCAGAGGTTCCATCGTCATTGGTTTGGCTGCTGTCATCATTGGTGAAGTTCTTGGGGAAGCCATCATGGGCAAGCGTCTGAAGTTTTCAGGAAGATTATTCTTCGTTGTAATCGGCGGTATTATTTACTACCTTGTTGTCGATATTGCCTTATGGTTAAAGATTGATACAAACATGTTAAAACTGATGACTGCGGTTATCGTTGCCATATTCTTAGCTGTTCCATACCTTCGTAATTTATCCAAGACTTCCTTTAAGAAGGCTTATCATAATTCTTTAAAGGAGGTTAAGTAACATGGCAATGCTGGAATTAAAAAATGTTAATAAAACCTTCAATAAAGATACCATCAATGAGAAACATGCATTAAAGGATATTTCATTAACCATGGAACCCGGTGATTTCATTACTGTTATCGGTGGCAATGGGGCTGGAAAGTCTACCATGTTAAATGCCATTGCCGGTGTATGGCCGATTGATTCCGGTGCCATCTTGATTGATGGCGAGAACATTACCGGTTTACCGGATTACAAAAGAGCTCCTTATATAGGCCGTGTATTCCAGGATCCGATGATGGGTACTGCCCCGGATATGCAGATAGATGAAAACCTCGCTTTAGCCGCAAGACGCGGTAAGCGAAGAACATTACGCTGGGGTGTCACAAAACAGGAACAGGAAAATTACAGAGAGCAGTTAAAAACCCTGGATCTTGGCTTAGAGGACAGATTAACCCAGAAAGTTGGTTTGTTATCGGGTGGACAG
>CAZHUX010000124.1:0-2218 GCA_964535445.1 uncultured Galactobacillus sp.
TGCCGGCATGCAGATAGTGATGCTGGACAGGATGCTGCCGCAGGCAGTACTTGGAACATTGATTCAGTATACGGATGCAGATTGTCTGTATGGATCAGAACTTCAGAAAGAAAAACTCAGTCGTTTCTTAACGGATGGTGTAAAAGATGGTAAGGGAAAAATACTGTTCTTTACAAGCGGTACAACTTCTCAATCCAAGGCTGTTGTATTAACGGATTCCTCTCTGATGGCTGCCGCATGGAATGGCAGTATGATGTTACCGATAGGAATGGAAGATACACTTATGTGTATGCTGCCGTTAGGACATGTATTCGGCTTTGTATGCGGGTTGCTATGGGGATTGAATTGTCATGCTTCTGTTGCATTAGGACGTGGTCCACGCCATTACCTGGATGATCTTTCTTTCTTCAAGCCAACCGTATTATCTGCCGTACCTCTGTTATTAGGATTCTTAATCCAGCAGGATCTGATCAATGAAGAATTAAAACTGATTCTTGTAGGAGCAGGTGATTGTCCGGATACAATACTGGATGCGGTAAGAATGCATGGCATACGCTTATCTTATGGATATGGATTAACCGAAACATCTTCAGGAGTTGCCATCAGTACATCTGGCGATCCAAGAGCCATGGATGTATGTCCGGATGATACAATTACCATTAATGAAGATGGAGAAATTCTGATCCGGGCTTCTTCTACGATGATGCTTGGTTATTACAAATTACCGGATGATACGAAAGAAGTATTAAAGGACGGAATCCTGTATACCGGGGATCTTGGTTATTATGATAATGAAGGAAGACTGCATTTAAACGGACGTAAAAAGGAAATGCTTGTCATGCCCAATGGCACCAAGATCTTTTTACCTGAATATGAGAATCAGATCAGAAAAGTATTGAATACCGAAAAAGAATTAGCGGTTGTATTACGCAACAGTAAGCCTGTATTAGTAGTCAATGAGCTTAAGATCAGGAAAGAAGAAGTCATGAACCAGTTGGGTGATATGATGAAAACCCTGCCAAGAGGATCACAATTAACAGATATCATTGAATTAGGACATGAATTACAGAAAACAGCGACAGGTAAAATAAAGCGCTGGGAAATTCAGAAGGAGATAGAAGATGCCGACAAGAGATGAAGTAATCGCAAAGACAAAGAAATTGATTGAAGATAATGTTCCCGACATGTTTGGAAAAGATCTGCAGGAAGATACGATTCTGAATGCCGAAGGCAATGTGGATTCCATGGGATTTATTCTGGTATTAACCAAGTTAGAAGGTTTCTATAATGTCAAGATTCCTGATGATGAATGGGATTCCTTACGTACCCTTGGTGATGTTGCGGATGCAGTATTACGTAATCTGAATAAGGATTCACAATGAGTATCTGGAAACAGACAATCCAGATCAGAAACAAGGATGTCAATCTGTATCAGAAGCTGCGCACATCCCGTTTAATGGAAATCCTGCAGGAAGTATGCATTGCCCATACCGAAGCATTAGGCGCAGGCCGTGCAAAGACACTGGATAAAGGTTTCCTGTGGGTTATCATCCAGCAGGAAATCAACATACAGCGTATGCCTGTCTATGATGAAACAATAACAGTTTCCTCATGGCCTGGTGAAACCATGCATGTATTATTTCCAAGGTATTATCAGATCACTGATGAAATGGGAGATGTCATCATACAGGGTTCTTCTTTATGGACATTAATAGATAAGAATACCCGCAGAATGATCTTTGCGGACCGTTATGGCATTACCGTACCTGGTGAAAAGACAGATATTGATATCCCTCTTCCAAAGGCAATCGCAAGAGAAGAATGTGATCATCATGATGTTTTTAAAGTACCTTTCAGCTGGTGTGATCTGAACGGACATCTGAATAACACCAGATACTTTGACCTGGCAGAAGACAGGATACAGGCTGCTTCTTTAAACAGACAGTTAACATCTGTCTCAGCCGAATATACATCAGAAGCTCCTTTCAAAGAAACATTAGATATATCCTGGCATGAAGATAAAGATCATGCCTATATATCCGGGGATCACAGTAAAAACTGTTTCCGCATACGGATGACTTACAAAGATTGAACTATTACCTGTTTAACTGTATAATATCTGAGCGAATCAGCGCCGACTTAGCTCAGTTGGTAGAGCAACTCATTCGTAATGAGTAGGTCGTAGGTTCAACTCCTATAGTCGGCACTTCAAAAAGGC
>CAZHUX010000125.1:0-2077 GCA_964535445.1 uncultured Galactobacillus sp.
GAATTCTTCTGACTGGGTTTTTAATAATGTAATCCTCTTCTTCCAGCCAGGAGAAAAAACTGGAAACATTCCTTCTCTTGTTATCAATTGTCACTTTTCCACAGAAATTATTATTCTGGCAATTGATGAGATATTCACGAATGTTTTCAGTTGTAATCTGACGCACCGGCTTGTCTACAAACCTAAGCATTTCTTTGATGGTAGATTCGTAGTATTTCAATGTTCTTTCTGAACATCCTTCAATAGATTTAGCCTCAATAAACTTCTTCAGATAATCTTCATTGGTTAATGAAGAAGTTCTCTGCTGGTCTTCATAAAGTCTACGAACAAGGACTTTCTGTAAATGGTCCATCTGATCTGGCAAAAGAATTGCATGCATATCATTCATGATTGTTGTTATGACGTTTTCCATCGGTATTCATAACCTCCTTATTGGTTAAGAATACAGGCAAATTAAAAAGCTGACCATGAAGATCAGCTCATCACTTTAATCATAACTGGAATCTGTTTAAGAATATCCTTAACATTTCCTTTCGTCAGATAAAAGGAATCCAGTTTGTTTTTATGATACGGATGGTTAGTTCTTTCTGTAGTCTGAATCAGATATTGTGTATAGAACTGTTCCCAGGACATGTATTTCTGACTGTCTGCGTAATCATATGTCTTATGAACAACATCATCAGGAACATCATAAATACCGGATGTCAGAATCAGATATTCAAAGCTTTCTGGTGCATATAAAGCATTGCCAGGATTCCATTTCAGCCATTCATATACCTTTTCCATTTCAGGGCCGAACGCTGCGCCGTCAACAACAGCAATTGCTTTCTGATGATGTTCTGAAGCATCTCTCAGCTTTTCAAGCACATTTCCTTTACCACCTGCTGAAATAGTATTTTCAAATACATTGTTGAAAAACTGATAACCGGAATTACTGTCTTCAGTAATAACACAATTAACAGATATTTCATTTGCGTTGTATTCCGGATAAATAGAGTACATTTCGTTATAGACCTTCTCAGCATTCATGTATCTGGATGATTCTCTTAATCCATATACTGCATTGATACTATATGGAAGTTCATACAGATTATTACGACTGATCAGCACAAAATAATTGTCTGAGTTCTTTACCATTGAAGCAAACTCTTTGGTTCTCATGAATGCATTTTCTTCATCAATGAAGATAATACGATCATGCATTGCATGAAGACGTACCTGCCATTCTTCATTGGTCAGGACCGAAAGTTTCTTTTCTGATAATACTGTTACACCAGAAGAAGTACCACTCTGGTTATATTCAGTAATCAGGCGAATCAGTTCTGACTTCCCTGTCGCTGAATTACCTTTTAAAACGTTGATATTCCGTTCAATGTCAAGAAAATAATGGATTGCGGAATTATATACTTCAATATGATATCTGCCCTTCATGATGATCTCCCAAGCAGATTATGATCAATAATGATATTAATCAAAGATCTCATGTCATGAACGATATCCCCAGTATTTTCAACATAGATATCAAATGGTTCTTTACCAAAGTCCATAATGTACCCTAGACTTACAAGGACATCTTTTCTGTTTCCGATTGAAAGCAGCCATTTTGCACAATTATCACCACAGGCTGTTGCATTAAAGACATGATCCGGATCATGATCAATCAGAATCAATGTTTTTACTCCACCTGATAACCATTGCGGTGGAATAGGCCCTAATTTACTGCTCTGAATCAGATTTTCAGATATAACTTCTGATTGATCAATGTCTTTGATCATCTCTTTTGAATGAGAATCTAAAAGCCATTTACGATCCGCCTGGTTATCAAACCAGGTATCCGGATCATAAATATAGTTATCTTTCTCATAATCACCGTAATAGATATGAAGCATATTAAAGATCATACTCCTTTTTCAATGAAATATGCATTGTCATCAATGAGCTTGTCTGATCAGAATTCACTGCTTTCTTTTTAATATGATATTTCATAAAATCACCCAAAATATTTCTGCATCAGACTATCAAATAATAACTGTGTTTCATCAAGAGATTTCTGTATTGCAAGTTTTGATTTGTCGAC
>CAZHUX010000126.1:0-2012 GCA_964535445.1 uncultured Galactobacillus sp.
CCTTTACATCAGGTACTTCTACTGTTAACAAGCCATCCTTGTAGGATGCATGGATATCAGATTCCTTGACATCATTACCTACATAGAAGGAACGGGACATCTGACCGTTATATCTTTCAGAACGGATCACATTACCCTTTGTATCCTTTTCATCATTGTTTATATAATGCTTAGCTGAGATAGAAAGAACACCATCCTTTAAAGACATCTTGATATCTTCCTTGTTAAATCCAGGAAGCTCTGTCTTCATGATGTATTTTCCATCCTTTTCTTCTATATCAGTTCTCATCAGATTACTGTTGTTTCTGAAAGGCCAGTAATCATCATCAAACACATCATCGAATAAATCATAATCACGATCAAATACACTTGGAACAAACATCATATTGAACACCTCCAATACTTTTACTTATGGAACTCTTCATCACCAGGTGACTCTCATCACCTTGCACCTATGTATATAATCCTTTTTAGCACTATGTCAATAGGAGTGCTAAATATTTTTTAATCTTTTACATGATCCAGATTTAATCTGAATACCGGATTATCCATTTTCTTCTTTCGGATACATCCCAGCATATACATCGGGAGATATGTTACTTTACCTTTTCTGGATACATTTGCATTAGAGAAAACAAACGCTTCCGGAATATTGTAATCTGGATCAGAGAGAATATTAGATAAAGCAGAGTGCCTCTTATAATCTTTTCCTGACTTGATTTCTATCGGAAGTACATCTTCACCCTGTTCAATCATAAGATCTACTTCTCCTTGTTTTTTACTGTTGTAATACCAGATTTTATAATTATGTGCGAATAATTCCTGTGCTGCCGCATTTTCAAATAATCCTCCATTATTAATGCTTTCACTTTGACTCAGGATCTTCATTCTTGTTTCAGTTGAATATTGAGCAGTAAGAAGACCTACATCAGAAAGAAACAGTTTAAAAAGATTTCTTTTAGTATTTATCTCTAATGGAATGACTGGTTCTGTAACATTGTATACAGGCAATGCCGCACCAGCATCTTTAAGCCACAGGAAGGTGTTTTCTGCACGTTCATAGTTCATACCTGTGCCAAGTTTATTCAATTTAAAACGCTTGTTCTTTTCCGATAACTCTGAAGGTATAGCATCATATACTTCTCTTATCTGAAGCTTTAATTTATTATCTTTTTCATACCTGGCAAAATCCTGATGATATAAACGCAGAATATCTAACTGCACTTCCTGCACACGTTCAATATTTTCAGTTTTAAGATACGTATTTACTGCCGCCGGCATACCACCGACGATCAGATACAGATAGAATGCGGATAAAAGCTGCTTATGGATATACTCATCTATCTTTGACTTGTTTGTAAAAGAATCTGTAATAAGACCGATTATTCTTTCTGATATACCCAAAGCTCTATAAAATTCAAATATTGTCATTGGATACATATCCAGAACATCCAGATAACCAACTGGCGCAGACCGCAGATCATTCAGTTCTACGCCCAAAAGTGATCCACTGAGGATCCAGCGGTATTTTCCATCCTCAACCAAAAACTTGATCTTTGTGACAATATCCTTACATTCCTGTACCTCATCGAGAAAGATTATAGTTTTTCCCGGTATCATCTTCTGTCCGAATCTGACACTCATACGGATTAAAACATCATTCGCATTCTCTGCTGTATCAAACAGATCTATGAACTCCGGACTATCTATAAAATTAATTTCAATAACAGACAACCCTGATTCACGCAGACATTCCCTTACAATAAATGTTTTACCTACCTGTCTTGCCCCGTCTAAAAGCAATGCATTCTGCTTATTATTCAACCAATCGACAATTTTTTCTTTAATATCTCTTTCCATAAATGCAACTTTTCCAACTAAATAATAGCGGGATTTTTAAACTTTTCCAACCTTTTTATGGCTACATAATTCAACTTTTCCAACTTTTCAATCCTTTCACTAAAAAAGCAGGGTTTTATTTCAACCCTGCAGCATATTCCAACTAATTGTTG
>CAZHUX010000127.1:0-1967 GCA_964535445.1 uncultured Galactobacillus sp.
TCTTTGGATAACTACCTTTGTAAAAACCGAGATCATAACTATTTCCAGTCAGATCTTGGATTCTAATGATAGGAAGTCCTTCTTTTCCCCTGTCACTAGGTTTAAATGCATACCCGTTAATATACGTTGCAATTTCACCAAGATTTTTATATTCCATTTCTCACCCGCAAAATCTAAATTTAATCTTTCAGCAGATCCTTTAATTCTGCCAATTCTTTAGTAATGTCTTTCTCAAGATCTTCAATGTTTGCTAAGATCTCGGAAGTCGGAGGATATTCTACAGGTTTATATTCAACCTTCTTATATTTGTTGATAGAAAGATCGTAATCATTATCTACAATCTCCTGCTTTGGCACAAAGAAAGACTGATCTGTTCTTTTACGATCTTTCTCATCTTCAAGATGTTTCCATCTGTCGAGAATATCCGGAATATCGTTTTCTTTTACTTCTGTTCTTTTATCATCCAGACTGTAACCATCTGCCTGCATGTCATAGAACCACACATTGTCTGTTCCACCATGATTAGTCTTGGTAAAGATCAGAATGCCTGTAGATACTCCTGCATATGGTTTGAATACACCTGAAGGCATGGAAATAACAGCCTGAAGGTTATTCTTCTCAATAAGTTCCTTACGGATTGCTTTATGTGCATTAGACGATCCAAATAGAACACCATCCGGAACAATACATGCACACCTTCCGCCTACTTTAAGCATTCTTAAGAATAAAGCCAGAAATAACAATTCTGTTTTCTTAGTCTTACATACTTTCAGAAGATCCTGAGAAACAATGTCATAATCCAGACTTCCCTTAAATGGAGGATTTGCAAGAATAACAGAGAATCTGTCATGATCCGTATTCTGATCTGAAAGACTATCTTTATATTCAATAGTAGGATTCTCTATGCCATGCATCATCATGTTCATAGCAGCGATTCTTAACATGGTTCTGTCCATTTCATATCCAAAGAACATATGATTCATGTAATGATCTTTATTTTCTTTATTATAGAAGATCTCTTTCTGATAGTTTTTACGAAGATATTCAGCTGCAGTAAAGACGAATCCTGCGGTTCCACATGCCGGATCACAGATTGTGTCTTCCGGCTTTGGATCTATCATTTCTACCATCATCCGGATAATATGTCTTGGGGTACGGAATTGACCGTTTCTACCAGCTGTAGACAGCTTGCTTAAAAGATATTCATAAACATCTCCACGGATATCATCTTTGCTGATGTTACCATCATCCATTGCTTCCATCAGAGAATAGATTTCATCCAGTGCATCTACAACCTTGGAAAGAAGATTAGGTGTTGGTAATTTGAACATGGCATCACCCATGTATCTGGAATAAGCACTTTCTTTATCAGAATGAAGGTTCTTGATGAATGGAAATACAAACTCATTTACTACGGCATACATTCTTTCCGGTTCAAAATCATGGAAAACAGACCATTTTAATTGTTCTCCATCTATCTGTTTTCCATTGATTTCTACTGTGTCAGAAAAGATGCTGGTATATGGTACACCTAACATCAATGCTTCTTTTCTTTTACGGTTATCTAATGCATCCAGATCATGAATAAACATCAGATAAGTAACCTGTTCAATAACTTCCAATGGATTGGTGAGACCTCCTGCTGCAAGGTCATCCCACATACTGTCAATCTTGTTTTTTAATTCTCCGGTAATCATCTTATTAAAATACTTTCTCTTTTACTAAAGACAATTATATGTGATTATTCGCATGAATAGATGAAAAATTAAGTGATTCATCCAAAAGAAAACCCATGGCATATAACCATGGATTCTCTGCATCAATCATCGAGGAAATGATTGGCATAATTGATCGCCCTTAATGCTTCACGGGCAAGACCTATTGCAATCACCAGTCTGATACAGTAAACCAGTTTAATCAGTTTGTTGGAAGGTTCTTTTCTGACTGCGATAATCTTTGATAAGTAA
>CAZHUX010000128.1:0-1903 GCA_964535445.1 uncultured Galactobacillus sp.
CCAAGGCAGGCGATGCCCAGGCAAAGGCAGACCAGGAAGTAAAGGATCAGCAGGCAGTAGTAGATCAGAAGCAGGCAGAAAAGGATGCCGCAGATAAAGTGCTGGAAGATGCCAAAGCTGATCAGAACGAAAAGCAGGCAGCTTTAGATGATGCAAATGCAAAGCTTGATGCAGCTAAGAAAGAACAGAGCGAAGCAGAAAAGGATCTGAAGGCAAAGCAGGATAAACTGGCTCAGGCACAGAAGACTCTTGAAAATGCTAAAGGTGATGTCACTTCTAAGAAAAAGGCTGTTGATGATGCACAGTCTGCAGTTGATGATGCACAGGCAAAGGTGAATAATGCAACCAAGGAAGTAAATGATCTTGAAGCTTCTTCCGCTGATAAGGAACAGGCACTTGCAGATGCAAAGCAGGCAGTTGATGAAGCTCAGATTGCCAGAGACAAAGCTGTAGCAGAGTTAAATGCTGTTCAAAATTCTATAATGTATTACACCATATATGGTGTTGAAGATCCTGACAAGCCGTTGACTTCTGGCAGAACAGATACTTTTGCTCCTGTTATTCCTGAAGCAAATGGTGCTAAGGTAACATTTTCACCTAAGAATTATTATGACCCTGCTTCGAGAAATATTGCAGGGCAGTTAAATACAACAGGACAGTATAAAGCAACAGTCACGACATTATATTATTATCCTGTTTATCAGACGGGAAGAGATGGCAAGCAGCATCTTGCTTACTATGAGGGTTATACATCAGTGCAGCCGGATTTAGGTGATTATGCATACACTGATAATGATGTAGACTATGATGGTTTAAGACCTTTGATTGCTACATGGAATGATGAAAAAGGTGTAAAGCATACAAAGGAAATTGATTTGAATATTACTAGTAATTCAATTTATTACAATACTGAGCAGTATGATAAATGGGCTGAATCAGTAATAAGTTCAATTATCAAGCCAGGTATGACATCAAAAGAAAAAGCTGAGGCTATCACCAATTATGTATATCAGAACTTTGAATATGGTGGTCATTCAAGCGGTTATGGTATGTATGTAGATGGATATGGAGACTGTTGGGCAGCTACAGATATGATTATCGAACTTGGCAGTAAAGCAGGTTTCCAGGGTACAACTCATGTAGATAACTATGAACCTGGTTCTGGAAGTGGACATGAAAATGCATGGCTCTATTCACCTGAAGATGGAAAGTATTATGAATGTGAAGCAGGATTTGACAGAAAGAAAAATCCAGATACAGGTTTATGCGATGGTAAAGGTTTGACTTGGAATGTTACAGATACAGGTCTGATCATGGATAGAACAGATGCAAAGTATTCAGGTGGTTGGTTTGCTGGCGGTGCTGAAGAAATTCCTGGTGTTATTGGTGAGTTTACTCATTATGGTGATACAGAGGTTCATGTACCGACAGATCCACAGTATACAACTCTTGGTGGCAGAGATGACGGATATTTCTCCTATGGACCATTTGCCCTGTATACGAATCTGCAGACTGTATATGTAGGTTCTAATATTACAACTATTAGAAAAAATGCTTATGTAGATGAATATAATGATAGATTCAGTAATGGTGTAAGATGGGTAGTTGATCCTGATAACCCTAACTATTCAAGTGATGAAGATGGAAAACTGTATCAGAAGAATGCTGATGGTACAAAGACACTTCTTGCCGACCCTGCAAACACAACAGATGATCGTGATGAGAATGAGATTGTTCGGAGTAAGAGTAAGACAAATGAAGAATACATGAGTGAATATAATGATGCTAATCAGAAGGTGATTGATGCAGCATCTAAATATGATTCTGCAAATAATACTTATAATAATTTGAAGAAAGATGACTTTGCAAAGGCAATCTCTGATGCACAAGAACGTCAAAAGGC
>CAZHUX010000129.1:0-1896 GCA_964535445.1 uncultured Galactobacillus sp.
ACGGATCCAGCTTCATGTAATCCAGGAAATCATGCATCCAGCCCATATTCCATTTATAGGTAAAGCCAAGCCCATCATCTTCTGGTGCAGCCGTAATCTTAGGCCATGCCGTAGATTCTTCCGCAATGATAATGGTTCCATCCTTGCGCCCACGAATAACCGAATTCAGATGCTTGAAGAATTCAATCGCATCAAGGTTTCCATTACCACCATACTTGTTAGGAACCCATTCACCTGCTTTGCGGCCATAGTCCAGATACAGCATGGAAGCTACCGCATCTACTCTTAATCCATCAATGTGGTATTCATCATACCAGTACAATGCATTGCCGATTAAGAAGTTCTTAACTTCATTTTTGGAATAATTGAATATCTTTGTGCCCCAGTCAGGATGTTCACCCATGCGTGGATCTGCATATTCATAGGTCGGTGTACCGTCAAAGTCAGCTAAACCATGAGCATCCTTAGGAAAATGTGCCGGCACCCAATCCAGAATGACACCGATGTTATTCTTGTGCATGGTATCTACAAAATACTGGAAATCATCCGGCGATCCATAACGGGATGTTGGCGCATAGTACCCGGTAACCTGATAGCCCCATGATCCGTCAAAAGGATGTTCGGCAATACCCATGAGCTCTACATGCGTATAACCCATATACGTGCAGTAATCAGCTAATTCCTTGGCATATTCACGATAATTCATGAAACCGTCTGGCGTACCATCATCCTTCTTTAACCATGATCCCAGATGGACTTCATAGATAAACATCGGACTTGTATACGTATCTGTTTCAGCACGCTTCTTCATCCATGCTGCATCATGCCACTTATAAGACTCAATATCTGCTGTCTTTGAGGCAGTACCTGGTCTTAATTCAGCAGAGAAAGCATATGGATCTGCCTTATAGAGAATCTCTCCATCCTGGGTATGAATGGCATATTTATAGATTTCTCCATATCCCATATCCGGAATAAATCCTTCAAAGATTCCGGATGTTTCTAGTGGCAGCATATAATTGGCTTCTGTATCCCAGTTATTGCGGTCACAGATAATGGAAACAGCTTTGGCATGTGGTGCCCATACAGCAAAATGCATGCCTTCTTTTCCATCCAGATGTGCCTTATGGGCACCCATCTTCTGATAGATCTTGTAATCCGTACCATTACCGAAAAGATATCGGTCAAACTTGGTTATGAAAACAGGATCCAATGCAGGTTCACTCTTCTTAACTGTTTTCTTTACCGTTTTCTTCGCCGGCGTTTTCTTTACAGACTTATTAACAGCCGCAGAAGCTGTCTTCTTTACAGAAGTTTTCTTCTTTTCAGCAGATTTCTTTTTTTCAGGCATATTATTTTTCTCCCAAAAACGATGTTAACGTTTTCATTCTGACTCCATTATACCTTTTAAGAAGTACTTTGACGTATCATTTTTTCTTTACTTATGATTCAGAAAGTATTCAATTTCTGAAATCTGTATTTCCGGCATTACACGATGAAGCTTTTGAACGAGTCTTTCATATGATTTGTCAGGAGTGTCTTTATAGATTTCCTCAGTGAAATCATTACCGTAATAGTTTTCTACCACCGCATATCTGGCAATACCCCAGCCATAGAATTCTCCCTTTTTATCCATTTCATACTCAAAGTTAACAGTGGTGATATATCCCTTCATCTGTAAGCCTGTAATAAGCCTGTCGAAGCCTTTTCTGGGTTCCCACGCATCTTTATCATGGTTTCTGCTTTTCACATAGCCGCCTTCCATCTTTAACTGTCTTGAGAGAATGGAATGATGTGAAGCTAAGAGATTATAAAGATACTGTTCATCATAGGAAGACAAGCCATCATTAAACCTTGCGTCAAAATCATAGCCATCCCTTCGCCAGTTACAGAAAT
>CAZHUX010000130.1:0-1753 GCA_964535445.1 uncultured Galactobacillus sp.
TTCAGTTAAAAGGTGTACGTGTACAGGCTGACAAGGTTACTTATCAGACCGATGACCCGGATGTGTTTGTCGGTGGTGATGTGTATTATGGACCAAGGTTTGCGATTGATGCCATTGCCTGCGGCAGGGAAGGCGCTGAGTCCATTCACAGACATGTTCATGAAGGTCAGTCGCTGACTCTTGCCAGAAATCCAAGAGACTTCGTACCTCTGGATCGTGATCAGGTAATCATTCCTGAAAACAAGAAACTTGTTCCGCAAAGACAGCCATTGAACAAGGTGAATCTCAGCCCGAAGTCCTTTGATTATGCCTATCGCCCGTTTACCGAAGAACAGATCAAGGCAGAAACATCACGCTGCATCGGATGCGGTATGTCCATCATTGATTCCAATAAGTGTCTTGGATGCGGCATCTGTACAACCCGCTGTCGTTTCGATGCCATTCATCTTGAATTAGTACATCCGGAAGCAAGAAAGATGGTTCCTGCAGAGGATACCATGAAGGAAGTTCTTCCTTATGCACTCAAGAGAGCCGCAAAGATTACCATTCATAAAATTGCCGGTAAAAACAAATGATACAGATAAAGAGGTGTAAACCACTAACGGAATACACCTCTTTTTAATATGAAATAACAATGATGAATCAGTTCAGATTCCTTTCAGAATCTGAATCCGCATCCGGATTAGATTCATGACCTTCTGTCCGGAACTGCACTTGATACAAGCGTACTGCCTGTCTGTAATACATTGATATTCATAGTTTCTCACTTCTGTCAGGAAGATCTTTTGCGATTTCTATTCCTAACTGCAGGGCATCAATCAATGTGTTCATCGTCCTTTCTTTGCGTGATTTTAATAAGCCGGCATCCTTCATGATGGGATACAGCCGGATGGGAGAGATTCGTCTTATCAGCGATATCAATTGCCCGTATGCCGCACAAGTTTCCGGACTCTTTTATCTTCCATATTTATTTCCTTATTGTTTTATCAAATGTATGTCCGCTTGCCATCTCAAAATCACACTTTACAATGCCAAGGTCCGTTTTTGTAAAGAACCCGGTACCATTCACTTCTGCCGTTAATCTGTTTCCATCATAACGAATCAGAAACTTCTGCTGGTTTACGGCTGTAGGAGAAAGCATGGCAGCTTCCATACCTCTTTTAAACCATTCAGGCTTGTCTCCTGTAACCAAACACAACTGCTCCATTGATTTGCTTTTATGGGCAATACCCTGGTTTTCGCCATAACCTAACGAGATGACAATTACCAGTTTTTCATCTTTATCTATCACCGCATGACTTTTACCATGTGTTAAGCCGACCCAGCAGCTGTTTAAACCAAGACTCTGAGCTAATAAAACTATTTTCTCGCCATAATAACCGGCTTTCTCATCAAGATCAGAAGATTTCTTTCCGACGATCGCAAGATAATTCTTAACGTTTGTGAATTTACCATAGTGAGCAATCATGGAATTAAAACAATCCGGTTCATTGAAGAATAACTGCATATGCAGACCACTTTCTTTGTTCTGCTTATTTACTTCTTCCTGAAGCTTATTCTGTATGTCTTCTGGTATTGGTTTATCCAGATACTGACGTACACTGTGACGCTGTTTCATTAATGCAATAATATCCATAAAAGCCTCCTTATACTCTTTTTAACTGTTTAAGACCTTGAACAGAATAGCATACTCTGTTCCTCAAAGCTCATCTGTAAAGAAAAAAGAGACAGATAATCTGATAGCTGAAAGGGG
>CAZHUX010000131.1:0-1605 GCA_964535445.1 uncultured Galactobacillus sp.
GAGCTAAGGATGCAGCGATCTTATATGCCTGTTCGGAAGAGTCGACATCATGGTAAGAACCATCGAACAGTTCTGCTCTGATATCAACGACAGGATATCCAGCCACAAGTCCGTTTGGAAGTGCTTCTTCCAGACCCTGTTCAGTAGGCTTGATGAATTCCTTAGGAATAGATCCGCCGACTGTCATATCAACGAACTCGAAGCCCTTGCCAGGATTTGGTTTGAATCTGATCCAGACATCACCATACTGACCATGACCACCAGACTGTCTGATGAAACGGCCTTCCACTTCTGCTTCCTTGGAGATTGTCTCACGGTAAGCAACCTGTGGAGCACCGGCTGTAGCTTCAACCTTGAACTCTCTTCTCATACGGTCAAGGATGATATCTAACTGCAGTTCACCGACACCGGCGATGATTGTCTGTCCTGTTTCTTCATCAGTATATGTCTTGAAAGTCGGATCTTCTTCAGCCAGCTTCTGTAATGCTGTATCCATCTTCTGGGAGTCAGCCTTTGTCTTAGGCTCAACCGACATCTCGATAACCGGATCCGGGAATACCATCTGCATTAATTCAATCGGATGGTTCTCATCACATAATGTATCAGATGTTGTTGTGTACTTCAGACCTACTGCACCAGCGATATCACCTGTATAGACATCTGTGATGTCCTTACGGTGGTTCGCATGCATACGGACGATACGGCCGAGTCTTTCTCTCTTGTTCTTTGTAGAGTTAAGAACATAAGAACCTGCGGCAGCGTGACCGGAATATACTCTGAAGTATGTTAATCTTCCAACGAACGGGTCTGTTGCGATCTTGAATGCAAGTGCAGAGAATGGTTCATCATCAGAAGGCTTTCTGTCTTCTTCTGTTCCATCCGGCAGATGACCGACAATGTTAGGAATATCCAATGGGGATGGCAGATAATCTACAACTGCATCCAGCAGCATCTGTACACCCTTGTTCTTATAGGCAGAACCACAGAGTACAGGGAAGAATTCAGATGTCAGAACACCCTTACGGATAGCTCTCTTGATTTCTTCAACAGTTGGTTCTTCACCTTCCAGAACCTTCATCATCAGATCATCATCGTAGTCTGCGATAGCTTCGAGCATTTCCTGTCTCTTGGCCTTTGCTTCTTCAACGAACTGATCTTCAATCTCTTCCTGATGAATATCTGTACCGAGATCGTTTTCATAGATCTCTTCCTTCATTGTGACAAGGTCGATGATACCTCTGAAGCTGCTTTCAGCACCTACAGGCATCTGAATAGCGGCAGCCTTGGCACCCAGACGATCACCGATGGAAGCGACACTCATATCGAAATCAGCACCGGTAGCGTCCATCTTGTTAGAGAAGACGATACGTGGAACATGATATTCAGAAGCCTGTCTCCATACTGTTTCTGTCTGTGGTTCTACACCTGCCTTGGAGTCAAGAACTGTAACAGCTCCATCCAGAACTCTCAGAGAACGTTCAACTTCAGCAGTGAAGTCGACGTGCCCAGGTGTATCAATAATATTGATCTGGCAGTCTCTCCAGTGACATGTTGTAGCTGCGGAAGTAATCGTGATACCACGTTCCTGTTCCTGAGCCATCCAGT
>CAZHUX010000132.1:0-1581 GCA_964535445.1 uncultured Galactobacillus sp.
ATATCTACAGGTTAATCTCAGATTTTATGAATTCTGAGAAATGGGACAAACAGCACTTCTGGAAGGATCAACAGCTTGTTTTCTTCATTCACTTTATTGATAGGAACACAGTTCTATCAGGTTTCCATCAGGATCTCTGAGATAGATACTGTGCATATCACCTCTGGCTCCATGACGTTTTACAATACCTTGTTCAATCGGATAATGTTTCTCTTCTATTTCCTTTTGAACATCTTCAATCTTTTCATTCACCACAAAGCACATATCAAGACTTCCATAAGAGGGATTGGATGCGGCAGGCTGAAACTCTCCTTTCTGGGTATGAATATTGATTTTCTGCTTGCCGAAATACAACACATATCTGTCATTTTGATATGTGGTCTTCATACCCAGGATGTCACCATAGAAATAAAGGCATGCTTTCAGATTCTTCGTTGTTAAAACAAGATGATCTATAGACTCTATCTGCATATACTTTTCTTCTTTCATTGTGCACTATCATGTACACTCAAATTCTTAATAGTATTTATAGTACTGCATATGGAGGCATTAAACATGAAATACTATGCAGAATTCATAAGAGATGGAGAATGTTGTGAAGTCGTTATGGATGATAAGGAATATGAAGAAATGTGCAGGGAAGAAGAAACAGGATATATTGAAATCATTCATAAAGGTGTCTTTAAAGATGAAGCATATGATAATGAAAACTCGAATCATTAGATTTTCATTCATCATGCTATACTGTTCTTTGAAAGAGAGCTTTAACTATGAAAAAATATCTGTCTGAAAATGATCTAAAAAAAGATGACAATCTTGAAAAACTTCTTGCGGAAAGAAAAGCCCCTTTAAGTGAAGAAGGCATGCGTTTGGCTTTAACTGACCTTACTATGTATCTGACTGGTCCTGTATATTTTATAACTTCCGTATATCCTAAAAAGGAATTAGCTGAAGATGAGCAGCTTCATGGAAAAGATGTATATAAGGCAGATGTCATGCAGGGAACAGACAAAGAGATATATTTTCCGGTATTTACCAGTTTAGAGAATATGAATACATGGAAGAAAGCTTTATGTGAAGGCGAATATTATTATGTTATGGACAAGCAGGATATGCTTGATTTCCTGCACTATAACGCAAAAGTTGCGGCCATAGTAGTCAATCCTGGTATTGATGATCTGTTACTCTACAGAATGCAGATACAGAACCTGATTCATATAGGATCTGAGAATCAACAATGACGCTTCTCCAGATTGGAGAAGTTTTTTATTTATTCTGAGGGTTTTGCCATTTCTCCGGTAATACATATATGGCAAAAACCAATTTCATAGCACATCCGTATGACAGTGCATTCAAATCACTGTTAGTCAGAGGCAGTCCTTTGATCACAGTCCCTTTCATCAATGAATTGTTTATAGCAGAAGCTGATAAGAATAACTTCAAGGTAAAGATTACTGATGCATTACTGATAATTAATGGAAAAGCATATCATATAGAATGTGACTGCTATAAACATAACAGGATTATTCTGAATGTAACCGAATATGATCTTGGATCAGGTCTCAATAACAAGCATCTATC
>CAZHUX010000133.1:0-1572 GCA_964535445.1 uncultured Galactobacillus sp.
TAGAGGACAGATTAACCCAGAAAGTTGGTTTGTTATCGGGTGGACAGAGACAGGCATTAACCCTTCTGATGGCATCCATACAGAAACCAAAGTTATTGTTATTAGATGAACATACAGCAGCACTTGATCCAAAGACTGCCAAGAAGGTATTGGATATTACCGACAGGATCGTCAAGCGTGATCATCTGACTGCATTAATGGTAACGCATAATATGCGTGATGCCATTGCCATAGGAAACAGATTGATCATGATGTATGAAGGCAAGATTCTCTTTGATATCCGTGGTGAAGAAAAGCAGAAGCTTACTGTCAATGATCTGATGAATATGTTCTCGGAAGCTGCTGGTGAAGAGTTTGCGGATGAACAGTCATTGTTAAGTGTTAACTGATCAAAAAAGTCTCAGCGTAAGATCACAAAGTGATCATTCCAGCTGAGGCTTTTTAAATCTCATAGCTAATGTTGTTTCTCTTGGTCTTCTTTCAAGGGTATCAATTCCCTTTAAGAAGGCATCTTTTTCACCTAATAATACCAAGGCTTTCTTAGCACGTGTAGCCCCGGTGTAGATAAGTTTTCTTGTTAATAAGACGGCATGTCTTTTTGTAAAAGGCATGATGACAATCGGATATTCCGAGCCTTGTGATTTATGAATGGAAATACAGTATGCAAGTGTAATATGATCCAGATTATCTGTTGTATACTCTACAAAGTTATCCTGGAAATCTACAACAACAGTTGTCTTATGATCTTCTGATTCCTTTGCGTCTATGATCTCACTTAAGATACCGATATCACCATTATAAATATCATCATCCGGCTGATTTCTTAACTGGAGAATACGATCCCCTTCCCGGAATATCTGATAGCCATAGCGTACTTCTCTTTTACCCTCAGAGGCGGGATTAAATGTATCCTGCAAGGCATGATTCAATACATCAATACCTGCATTTCCTGCATACATTGGTGAAAGTACCTGGATATCATTAAAGTCATACCCCTTCTCATTGACCGCTGTCTGAATGATAGATACGACTGTATTCTTGATCCTTGTAGAATCACATTCCAGAAATGCAACATCTTCCTTATAGTTATCAAAATCCACGGTACCATTACGGATGTCATGGGCTAACTGAATGACACCAGAACCATCTTTCTGACGATAGATATGATTTAATCTGACTAATGGAAACTGTTTTGAAGATATCAGATCTCTTAATACCGATCCCGGTCCGACAGATGGAAGCTGATCTTCATCACCGATGACACAGATCTTTTTAACATGACGGGCTGCCTTGCATAAGGCAGAAAACAGATAGCTGTCTACCATGGAGAACTCATCAATGATTAACAGGTCCGCATGGATCGGTTCTTTTTCATTCTTCCCGAATGTATTGGTTTCCAGGTCCCATGCAAGTAAGGAATGGATGGTTGTCGTCCCGGTATCCGTTAATTCAGATAAGCGTTTGGCTGCTCTTCCGGTTGGGGCTGCACAGACAATCTCATATTCCGGATACAGCATTCTGAATAAAGTAACCATTGCCCTGACGACAGTTGTCTTGCCTGTTCCAGGTCCG
>CAZHUX010000134.1:0-978 GCA_964535445.1 uncultured Galactobacillus sp.
TCTTTCTCTTTCCAGATCCATATCATCCAGGATCTGTGCTTTCATATCTCTTTCCTTGACCGTATCGGTCATTTCAAGAATACGATCTGCGAGTGTACTCTTGCCATGATCAATATGGGCAATAATACAGAAATTACGTATATGTGACTGATCAATCATGCAAATACCTTTCCAATAACTTCCTGTGCATAGCCATTCTTAAAGGCATCTGCATCCATCTTTTTCTTACCTTCCAACTGCATCTCATACACCCTGAGAATGCCTCCCTTACAGGCAATCTCTAAAGCATGATCCTTAAAACCAAGAACAGTACCCGGTTCTGCCTGAACATCAGAAACCTCTTTTCTGACCTTATGGAACTTGAATCTCTTTCCTTCAATCAGACCATAAGCAACCGGCCAGTCGATTAAACCTCTGATATGGTTATAAATATGAGTCAGATCTTCTTCTTTGAAGGATACCTTTTCTTCTTCTCTTGTAATATTCAAGGCTAAGACTACCCTGCTTTCATCCTGTTCTTTACCAGGAAGCTTTCCTTCTATGTATAAAGGAAGATTGTCTTTTAATAACTTGCAGGAAAGCTGAATCAGTCTGTCATTGACCTCGGCAAAGGTCTCATCTTCACCAATCGGGGTTTCATAACAGGCATAGATCTTACCGGCATCCATAGCCTTCGTCATTTCCATCAGACATACACCTGTCTTATCATCGCCATTCATGACCGCATGCTGGATCGGTGCACCGCCTCTGTATTTCGGCAATAAGGAAGGATGAATATTCAGACAACCCAGGGTGGGCATATTCAGAATAGATACCGGCACAAACTGGCCATAGGCACATGTTAAAATCAGATCCGGTTTATACGAGGCAATCTCATCAGATGCATCCTTAAGCTTTTCAGGCTGTAAGCATGGGATATCATGTTCAGACAACCCAGGGTGGGCATATTCAGAATAGATACCGGCACAAACTGGCCAT
>CAZHUX010000134.1:1078-1455 GCA_964535445.1 uncultured Galactobacillus sp.
TCTCATCAGATGCATCCTTAAGCTTTTCAGGCTGTAAGCATGGGATATCATGTTCCTGGCAGAATTCATGTACAGGTGTCGGAGTGATTTTATGTCTGCGTCCGGTTGGACGGTCTGGCTGGGAAACGGCCGCAACAACGTTGTAGTGTTCCGCAATCAATGTATTTAATATTTCCCTTGCAAATGCAGGTGTTCCAAAAAATATAATACGAGGTGTTGTCATACCTTGCCTCCTGAATATATGCGGTACTATTATACCGTATTCGTCTCTGTTTTCATTGCATTTTGAAATGCCCTTTGTTATAATTCCTACTGCTGATAAAAAGACAGGAGGTGTTTTCATGGCAAATATCAAGTCACAGAAGAAGCGTGCACTG
>CAZHUX010000135.1:0-1352 GCA_964535445.1 uncultured Galactobacillus sp.
GTCCTACACTGCCGAATCTGCTAGGCGATCTTGCTAAGCACGGTGTTAAGCTTCTGACAAGTACAAAGGTTCTTGAAATCAAAGAGGATGGTGTTCTTGTCGAAAATCCGGATGGCACTAATACCGTTATTCCGGCTGACAAAGTCATTATGGCGGCAGGAGTCAGACCAGATCATGAACTGGCAGATGTACTGAAGTCAGAAGGTTATGATGTCCGTCTGATCGGTGACTGCTCTGATGGTCCTCATGGTTCCATCGGTGATGCCGTTAAGAGTGGTTTCCTACTAGGACGGAGCCTTTGATCAGAGTTTGAAAATAAATAAGATCTAAATGTTAAAGGTGATACATTGCTTATTATGGTGTGTCACCTTTTTTAACTTTCGCTATACTGAACCAGTATTCAACTCTTTAGGGATAAGCGTATAGAAGAGCTAAATTTAATCTCCAGGAAACTTTATGAAGATCGTGTCTTCGGTGTAATCAGTGAGGAAAGATTTTCTATTTTAGCTGATGATTATGAGAAGATAAATTAAAGAATGATTATGCAGCTTTGCAGGATATATCAGCGCAGTAATGGTAATTCTTTAAAGATTACGAAAACTTTGAAAAACAAGCAGATTTCTTGCAAATACCCAAAAGCACGGTAAAAATGTAAATATATGCAGAAATTGGTGTGCAATAGTAATAACACAACTTTCATTATCAAGTATCCGTTCGAAAAGTATACAGAAGACAGTATTGTTTAAATAAGTCTTAGCATGGATGCAGATATTAATGAAGTAGTGGAGGCTTTATTGAAATGACAGACAATGAAAGAAAAGAGAAACTGAAATATCTGATCTCATGTTTAGAGGATGAGAATCCCCGGTACAAGAATTATGAAGCACCAGATGATCCTGATGAAGCATTCAATTTATATCGTGCCTTATGCAATGTCCGTATGCCAGTGGGACCAACCGGTCATACATTACCAGAGCAGTTCTATCAGGTTCAGTCAGAAGTATTAAAAGGACATCACAGAGAAAAAAGGTATTACAGATGCTTCATCACTTCCATCTGTATTATCAGATCAGAGAATCTCTTTATGGCAGGGAGATATCACTGCATTAAAGTGTGATGCCATTGTCAATGCGGCAAACAGTCAGATGCCTGGATGCTTCTCCGCCTTACATGCTGCATTGATAATGCGATACTAATCTAGATTACACAGAATCAGCAAGTGTAAAAAACGTGATAAACAAGGCGTTTTCTTGACGAAAGACACCCAGGATTCTGCCTCATTTCAAGTTCTATTTTGGCAAAATTCCAAAGAAAAAAGAGCTGAAAATGGATTCAGTAGGGAATTGTATCAA
>CAZHUX010000136.1:0-1244 GCA_964535445.1 uncultured Galactobacillus sp.
TCATGCAGAAAAAGGGAATCTACTATGACCTCTATAAGAGCCAGTTTGACTAAGCAGGTTTATTTAACGAAAAAACCAGTCTGTCGCCTGGTCCGGTTGTGCAGGGATGGTTGAAATAGAAGGACAAGGAACTTCTGGCTTCCTGTTATACTTCATGTCTGAAGAAAGCGGATGAATATTATCTGAAATTCATCGCCTTCTGCTGTATCTCTACCGTTGTGTTCATGTTTCAACAGGACAAGGCTTCTGAGATTGCTGTAAGAATTGTAAAAGAGTATCTGGATAATCATCCTGATACAGGTATTCAGAAGGTAATCTTTAATCATTCATGCAGATAAGGTGGACGTTTTTCTGATTCCATACTGGTATCAGTAAAACGTCTTTTTATGTATGCATCTTTAGAAGACATGTTTGCCAGGACTGTTTCCTTGTTAGAATAGAAAGGATGAGATTGAAAACAGGATCAAAGCTTTAACAGGATACGGGGAGAACAACGATGGAAGAAAATAAGAAAAACGTACAGCAGGCAGAAAAAGGTTTCAGATATCTGATTCTTGCCTGTGTTGTTTATCTGATCTGGTGGTTTGTCAATTATTATCCGGATTCCCCATACCGGAATTTTCTGAAGAATCGTGTCGGTATGATCATATGGGGAAGCATGTTTCTGATTGTTGCCATTATGAGTATTGCCGGTGTGATTCTGATTACAAAGAGTTTCCGGAAACTTTCTGTTGATCGTTCTATGCTGAAGGGAGGAAAGCTTGTAGCAGTCTGTATCTGTTTGTCAGTACTCATTCCTTTGCTGATCAGCAGGATCCGTTTTATCACCCTGGATATTTTTCTGATCATCTGGTGGATGTTTCTGGAACTGTATTCTGTCAATGTTTTCTATGGCAGTCATATTCTTGAAAAACAAACAGTGAAGAAGTCCTTCATCCGTACAATTGCCTATGCTCTGATCAGCCTGTTTCTCTATATCATTTATCCATTCCCGTCTGAATATGTACGCTTTGTACTGGGAATGGTACCGATTGTGCTTTACGCTGCTGATATGACATGGCTGGTAAAGAAACTCAGAAAAGTTAGATGAAATTGGCTCAAGAAGCCATGAGAGGATTATAAAAGACAGGTAATGAATATGAAAAAAGTCACAGAAATCAGAAATGTACATGTTTTTAACGGATATGAAATGACAGATACAGATCACATCTCTTTTGATTCAGATGGTGTCTTCTGTGATCCGG
>CAZHUX010000137.1:0-1182 GCA_964535445.1 uncultured Galactobacillus sp.
TACCATGATGTCGACTCTTCCGAACAGGCATATAAGATCGCTGCATCCTTAGCTCTTAAGGAAGCTGCCAAGAAGTGCGATCCAAAGATTCTGGAGCCTATCATGGCTGTAGATATCACTGCTCCATCTGAGTATCTTGGCGCGGTTATGGGCGACGTTACAAAGAGACGTGGTCAGATCCGTGAACAGGAAGAGACAGGCAATGCAATCAAGGTTAAGGCATATGTTCCATTAGCAGAGATGTTCGGCTATGTTACAGATCTGAGAGGATTTACACAGGGTCGTGGTATCTTCACAATGCAGATGGATCACTATGAAGAAGTTCCGAAGAGCATCGCACAGAAGATTATTGAAAAGAACGCAGGTTCTGAAAAGTAAGCATTAAATAAATTCATTGTAATTTAGTCTGCCATCAAGTAGAATGATGGCAGGCTGAATAAATAAAACTGGAGGAAAAAACCAATATGGCAAAGGAAAAATTTGACCGTAGCTTGGAGCATGTAAACATTGGTACAATCGGACACGTTGACCATGGTAAAACAACTCTGACAGCTGCAATCACAAAGTATCTCTCTGAGCATCCTGAAGATGGTAAGGCTACATACGAAGCTTATGATGCTATCGATGGTGCACCAGAAGAGAAGGCTCGTGGTATCACGATTAACACTGCACACGTTGAGTATCAGACAAAGAAGAGACACTATGCACACGTTGACTGCCCAGGGCATGCTGACTATGTCAAGAACATGATCACTGGTGCCGCTCAGATGGATGGTGCTATTCTGGTAGTTGCTGCTACTGATGGACCAATGCCTCAGACACGTGAGCACATCCTGCTCGCTCGTCAGGTAGGTGTTCCTGCAATGGTAGTCTTCCTGAACAAGTGTGATATGGTTGATGATGAAGAACTGATCGACCTTGTTGAAATGGAAGTAAGAGAACTGTTAACAGAATATGGATATGATGGCGACAACTGCCCGGTTATCCGTGGATCTGCTTACCAGGCTCTGCAGGGTGATCCAAAGTGGACACCAGCTATCAAGGAACTGCTTGATGCAATCGATACATATATCCCATCACCAGTTCATGATAACGATAAGCCATTCCTGATGGCTGTCGAGGATGTATTCACAATCTCCGGACGTGGTACTGTTGCTACAGGCCGTGTTGAAAGAGGTATCC
>CAZHUX010000138.1:0-1151 GCA_964535445.1 uncultured Galactobacillus sp.
CAGAACTTTACTGCCTGTGTAGCTGCTGGCTGTTCTGGCTTTGGTGTACCGCACTCTGCACAGAACTTGCCGGTGTTCTTCGCACCGCATTGCGGGCAGATCCACTCATTACCTGAAGGTGCTTCTGAAGGCTCCTTCTTATTCTGTTCGCCCTGCTTGTACAGTTCTGCGGCATTGATACCGCCGCTGTTCTGTGCCATGTTCATACCCATGAATCCCATGGCTGCTCCATTTGTATTGTTAGCCGCATCCTTCATTGCCTGTGCCTGTGCTCCGACTAAGGTAGCTGCCGCAAGGTTCTGATCCTTATATGCCGCATTTCTCTGCATATCCTTGATCATTGCCTCATCTTCTTCACTTGCCTTAACGGAAGAGACACCAAATGATACAATCTCAATTCCTCTGAGTTCTTTCCACTTCTTTGACAGTACTTCATTCAATGCCTGTGCCATCTCGGTAGTATGACCAGGTAATGCACTGTAGCGGATTCCCTCTTCCGAGATCTTTGCGAAGGCTGGCTGTAATGCGGTTAACAGTTCTGTCTTTAACTGACTGTCCAGTTCTTCTCTTGTATATGTATCTGAAACATTACCGCATACATTTGTATAGAAGAGAATCGGATCGGAAATGCGATAGCTGTATTCGCCAAAGCACTTGATGGAGATATCAATATCGATTCCTGCTCTTTCATCTACTACTCTGTAAGGAACCGGTGATGGAGTACCGTACTTATTGCCGGTGATTTCCTTTGTATTGAAGTAGTACACTCTCTGATCTTTGCCTGTATCCCCGCCAAAGGTAAATCTTCTGCCAAGGGATGCGAATGACTGCTTGATGGAGTCACCAAGATTACCAGAGAAGATAGATGGTTCACCACCGGCATCATATTTAAACTCGCCCGGTTCTGCACAGATTTCAGTAACCTGTCCCTGATCCACGATGATCATGCACTGGCCATCAGCGACAGCGACAATGGAACCATTGGAGATGATATTGTCATTTCCATTGTTCCTTGGAATAATCCCTGAAGTCTTCTTCTTTCCTTTTTCAACTAAAACATCATTATCCATTGCATCGCAATAGAAATACTCTTTCCACTGATCTGCTAATACACCATTTGCAGAACTGAGTGCTGCTCTGATTAAACCCAT
>CAZHUX010000139.1:0-1143 GCA_964535445.1 uncultured Galactobacillus sp.
GTCAAATGCTTCTCTGACTCTGCTTAAAGGAACAGCCGTATTCATGCGGATACCATACTCTACATTGAAGTCCTTTGCATTCTGCCACATAACACCGACTTCACATCCCTTTTTAAATAATTCATCAATTGTCATATGATGTTCTTCACACCATCCCCTGCAATCTAATAGCAGCATATAGGTACCTTGCGGCTTAGCACACTGTACACCTTTGAAATGATCATGGATATACTGCCAGCCATAGGTTGTATTTTCTGTAAGGACATGACACAGTTCATCTGTCCATTCATGTCCCTCCGGCTTATAAGCACCGATTAATGCATGCATGGACAATACATTCATATCATTGTAACGTATTGTTTCTTCTTCCTTGCGTATTCTGTCTCTTAACCATGGATCATAGATGATATGATAGCAGCCGATTAAACCGGAGAGGTTAAAGGTCTTGCTTGGGGCATATAAGGCAATTGTATGGGTACGTGCATATTCACTGACTGACTGTGTCGGAACATGTTTATATCCATCCAGGATCAGATCAGACCATATTTCATCAGATATGACATATACCTGATTTCTTTCAAATACTTCCATTGCCTTCTCTATTTCCCACTTTTCCCATACTCTTCCAGTCGGATTATGTGGTGAACAGAATATAGCCGCATGAATATGATATTTCTTAATCTTCGCATCCATATCTTCAAAATCCATGCGCCATACCCCTTTATCATCTAAGTGCAGAGGACTGTGAACCATGTGATAGCCATTCTCATCATTCACCTCGTTGAATCCGATATAGGTAGGAGAATGCAGAAGAATATGATCTCCTTTGGAACATAAGACAGCTAAGGCTGAGCTGACGCCTCCTAGTACGCCATTTTCATAGCCGATATCTTCATTGTGAAGATCCGTGACCCCATTGCGTGTCTTCTGCCAGTCTTTTATGGAATCATAATATTCATCAGATGTCCTAAAGTATCCGAAGGCAGGATGCTTTGTTCTTTTGATAATCTCTTCCTGGATCGTTGGTACCGTTGGAAAGTTCATATCTGCGACCCACATCGGGATCTGATCAAATCCTTCCTTTACATACTCACTTCCGGGTGCGTCATCTACCGCAATAGAATCCTGTCCATGACGTTCCAT
>CAZHUX010000140.1:0-1065 GCA_964535445.1 uncultured Galactobacillus sp.
CCATTAGAGCAGAAGATCATCAGAGACTTCGGGTTTGACAAGTTTGTTGTCTGTACAGACGGTGGCCTGGGCTCTGATAATAACAGACAATTCAATGATATAGAAGGCAGAGCTTTTATCTGTACGCAGTCATTAAAGAAACTGAAGAAAAAAGACAGAGAATCAGCCATGGATAATAGAAACTGGAAACGATTGTCCGATCGAAAGCCTGTAAATATTGACGAAATCAAAGCCAATCCATATCTCTACTCAAATGATCTTTACTACAAAGAAGATGTCTATGGAACGAAGAAAGTTCCTGGTCAGAGAATGATCATAACCTATTCGCCAAAATATGCGGCCTATCAAAAAACAATCAGGGAATCTCAGTTGGAGCGTGCTTCAAAAATGGTAGATTCCCATAATGTAAAGAAATCAAGGAAGAATCCAAATGATCCGGCAAGATTCGTAAAAGTCACCAGCACAACTGAGGATGGTGAAGTAGCCGAGACAAAAACCTATTCGATAGATGAAGAAAAAGTAAAAGATGAAGAAATGTATGACGGATTCTATGCTATATGCACAGATCTGGTAGAAGATGATGTCAAAGACATCCTGACTGTCAGCGAAGGAAGATGGGAGATTGAAGAATCATTTCGAATAATGAAGTCTGAATTCAAAGCACGGCCTGTACATCTTTCAAGAGAAGACAGAATCAAAGCACACTTTCTTACATGTTATATGGCATTACTCATCTTCAGAATTATTGAGAAGAAAACAAGTTGTTCTTTTACGACATCAGAGTTACTTAATGCATTAAGAGATTACAAGCTGCTGAAACTTAAGGATTATGGATATATTCCTGAATACAAGCGGACAGAAGTGACTGACAAACTGCATGAGACATTCAACTTTAGAACCGACACTGAGATAGTCACTCCGTCAGCTATAAGAAAAATAATTTCAAATTCCAAGAAAGTATCATCCCACACTACATAATGATACAAAACGAAAAATATCGAATGAGCTTATATTTATGCTTTCATTCGATATTTTCTTTGTATATCAACTGTCAAAGTCAGGATT